>CADCWE010000075.1:0-3650 GCA_902806325.1 uncultured Thermomicrobiales bacterium
CCGTGGAGGGATGGCAATAGGGTATGGGTCCCTTCAATCGGATGACCAAAGCCGAGAAGGGACAACGCTCGCCGTCTCACAAACGAGGATTTTTGAGAGGGTCGGGATCGCCGTCGGCCGAGACAGCAAGACGACCGTCGTGCCCCTGGTTGCCGCGGTTTCGGCTCGCTTGGGAGGTCCTTCGGTCACCGGAATGCCGTCCGCTTGCGAGACGTGTCACCACCGTCTCGCACCCCGCACCGGCGAAGTCGCTATCCGGACTCGTCGTCAGCCGTCCCCGAGACGGCCCCGACCGTGACCACGAGGAGGGTGTGCGGGGCGTCCCCGAAGACGCCCTCCGTGATCAACGTTTCGCCCTCCGCCGAAAGGACCAGCGCCTCCGCGTCTACCCACGCCGCCTCGGCGATCTCGACCCGGTGCCCCGGAAGCGGACTCCCGATCGACACGGCCGCCTGCCCGATCGCCACGGTCGCCTCTCCAGGAGGCAGGTTCTCCGCGATCCCGCCTGCCAGCACCGCATGCGCAATCGCGGGCGCGGCGTCCGCGCCCGCCAACGGCCGCGACGGCTGTTCCTGCTCCGCGACGACCGCGAGCGCGCTCGCCGGCATCGGTCCGTCGTTGCGCACCCTAAAGCGATCGAGCCGGGGGACGACGAGCGCGTCGCCCGGTTGCAGCGTCACCGGTTCTCCCGGCGACACCAGGCGGTCGCCGGTCGGGGTTCCGGGCGGGGCCCCGGGGAGGAGCCGCGGCACCAGCCGCGCCGGACTGCGTGAGCTGGGATCGAACACTACCCGCAGTGCCCCCGATTCGACGAACACGACGAGAAACCCCGTGTTGGTCACCCGGGTCTCGGCCGCCCCCGGCGCGTAGGTCCATCGCTCCAGCGTCACCGCCTTCCGGGCGGGTGGCGACACGGCCACGTCCACGGCCAGGAGCGGGGTGAGGGCAAGTCCCCCCGCGGTGTCGCCCCAGCGCTCGGCCACCCGCCCCGCCACGACGCGGAACGCGTCGGTCGCTCCCCACAGCCGGTCCGCGGCGACGGGGAGGCCAAGGAAGACCGCCTCGCCCGCGCCCTCCACCCCGACCCGCGTCGCCACTCGGTCGCCCTCGGCCACCAGGTCGAGGACGACCAGCCGTCGCGTCGGGGCGACCGCGTGCAGCGACCGCACCGTGGCCAGCAGGCCCGCGCGATCCGGCGTCCTTCCCGGGCGGGGGGCGTGATCGACGAAGTCGACGGACAAAAGCTCGGCAAGCGCCCCGTCGTCGCCCGTCGCGATCGTCGCGTTGACGGCGGCGTAGAAGCGGCCGACGAGGCCGGCCCCGAGGCGAGCCCGCGGTTGGCCGGCCCAAGTCAACGCGGGAGACAGGACGACGTGGCGGGTGGCCTCGAGAACGGCACCGGAGAGCAGCGCCAAGACGATCGCGACGGGGACAAGGACGCGGCGCATGACACCTCCGCGACGACCGGATCGGCGACCGCCGTCCTCCGCCTGGCGCACCGTGCGGCGAGCATGGACCCGGCCGGCACGGACCGGCCCGCCGTCGCATCGGCGGAAACAGCGAGTCCATCGCGGGAGAGAAGGCGCGCGGCGGCGGACTGGATTTCGGTGATGCCCTTCGCCGTCATCGTCCAGTTCGCCTGCTTCTCGTGTGCCCCCCGGTACCGCCGAGGCACGTTGCCATGCTGGCGGCGAGCGGGCGGCTCCGCGATGCGCGGAGCCCACACACGGCCCACACACTTCCGCCATCGACGGGTGGTGGGGCGGTGCAAGTGGGCGGTAGGATGGGGGCGCACAAGCGTCGAAGCGAGGAGAGGCGCGGATGGCAGGTGGGGATCGCGTCCACACGGCGGCATCCTTCGGCGCGCTGCTGCGTGGTTACCGGGTGGCGGCGGCGCTGTCGCAGGAGGCGCTGGCAGCACGGGCTGGGATCAGCACCCGGGCGGTCAGCGATCTGGAACGGGGCGTCAAGACGCGCCCCTACCTGGAGACGGTCCGCCTGCTCGCCCACGCCCTGGGTCTGGACCCCGCCGAGCGTGCTGCGCTCGCCGCCGCCGCCCGACCATCGGCCCGGCCCGACAACGCCGTGACCGCAGCCCATCCGGGCGCGCACCGGCCGCGAGCCGTGCTGCCGGTCCCGCCAACCCCACTCATCGGGCGTGAGGCCGAGGTGGCCGCGGTCTGCGCGCTGTTGCGTGATCCGGTCACGCGACTGGTGACACTGACGGGGCCGGGCGGTGTCGGCAAGACCCGTCTGGCCTTGGAGGTCGCTCGAGCGCTCGCCGACGAGTTCGGCGACGGTGTCCAGTTCGTGTCTCTCGCCGCCGTTGCCGATCCGAGCGCCGTCGCCCTCGTCGTCGCGCAGGAGCTCGGCGTGCGAGAGACCGTCGCCCCGACTCCGGAGGAGCGGCTGCGGACGTTCCTGGCGGCGAGACGGCTGCTGCTGACGCTGGACAACTTCGAGCAGGTTGTCGAGGCGGGGTCGGTGGTCGCCGATCTGCTGGCCACCACCGATGGCTCCAAGGTCTTGGTCACGAGCCGCGAACCGTTGCGCGTGTCGGGCGAGCACGAGGTCGAGGTGCTCCCCCTCGAACTGCCCGCTGCGATGGGAGCCGCCGGTCGGAACGCATCGATGCCCTCGCCGGCGGTGCGGCTCTTCGTCGAACGCGCCCGAGCCGTCCAATCCGGGTTCGCGCTCACCGCGGACAACACGCCGGCGGTGGCGGAAGTCTGCCGGCGGTTGGACGGGCTGCCGCTGGCACTCGAACTGGCGGCCGCACGAGTCAAGGTGCTGCCACCGGCCGCGTTGCTGACGCGTTTGACGCGGCCGCTGCCGCTGCTGACCGGGGGCGCGCGCGATGGGCCGGTGCGACAGCGCACGATGCGGAACACGATCGCCTGGAGTTACGACCTGCTCAACGCAACGGAGCAAGCGCTCTTTCGCCGGTTGAGCGTGTTCGTCGGCGGCTTCACCCTCGAAGCGGCCGAGGCGGTGACCGGCAGCGCCGATCCGGACGGCACGCTGGACGGCGTCGCGTCGCTTGTCGACAAGAGCCTGGTGCGGTTCTCGTCCGACGGCGGACCAGAGCCGCGCTATTCGATGCTCGAGACGGTTCGCGAGTTCGGATTGGAGCGCTTGAGCACGGATCGGGAAGCGGATCGTACCCGCCGGACGCACGCGGCCCACTTCCTGGCACTAACGGAAGCCGTGACCGCGTCGGTTGCGCTACCCGGAAGGTCGGCGGCGGACGATCCGCCGCAGTTCGACCGCCTGGCCGCGGACGAGTCCAACCTTCGCGCGGCCTTCTCCTGGCTGCTGGAAACCGATCCACCGACCTGCCTTCGCTTGGCCGCGGCGTGCGCGTCCCATTGGTCGGCCCGCGAACACGTCCGCGAGGGTCGGACCAACCTCGAGCGCGCGCTCGCCGCCACGCCGTCGGAAACGACCGAGGCACGCGCCCGCGCCTTGCTTTGGGCCGTCGAGTTCGCCATCGTGACCGGCGACGTTACCGCCGCCGAAGGACACGCCCGGGAAGCGCGTGCCCTGTGGGATGCCCTCGGCGACGCGCGCGGCCAGGCGATGGCGCTCACCTACGCCGGGTGGGTTGAAGAGGTCGCTGTCCGCTTCGACAACGCGATCCATCTCTTCGA
>CADCWE010000075.1:3660-7888 GCA_902806325.1 uncultured Thermomicrobiales bacterium
TGGCGATTCCCCTCTGGCGGGACGTTGGTGCGTCGTTCGAGGTCGCGGACATCCTCCAGATGCTGAGCGGCATCCGGTACTGGCACGACGGCGACATCGCAGCGGCGGAGGAGACCGTGGACGCGGCGGCGGCGATCTTTCGCGAACTCGGCGAGGATTTTTGGGTCGCGAACACCGACTGGTACCGCGGCATCTTCGCGAGTGCCCGCGGCAGGTTCGACGAGGCGGCGCGTCGGTACCGCGCGGCGCTGCACGGCGGTGTCGAGCACGCGGTGACGCTGCTGCAGTGGAAGGCGCTGGTCGGGCTGGCGGCGACGGCGGTCGAGGGCGACCGCGCCGAGGACGCCGCGCGGCTGTTCGGAGCCGCGGAGGCGTCGCGCGAGCGGACCGGGCACGAACTCTTTCCCGCCGACCGGCCTGCCCATCGGCGAGCTTCCTCGGGGGCGTTGGCGGCCCTCGGCGAGCACGGCTTCACTTTCGCCCGCGAGGCCGGTCGCAACCTCACGCTCCCGGAAATCCTTGCCGTGGCCGATGGCGTCGTCGCGGCCGCGATCGTCGCGGCGCCCGCCGGCGCGGGACCCGGCGGCGTCGAAGCGGCGGAGCCCGGGGACGCCGACGCGGACGCGCCACGGGCGCACCGTGGGTGATCCGCCTTCGCCGTCCCCGGACGAGACCGCGCCGGTGTCTCGAAAACGGGCGTTTCTGAGACGGTCGCGGGGACGGTGATACGGCGGCGCCACAGCTATGGGAAGACGTCACTAAACCCGTTTCACAATCAACGTCTCGAATCGGCTCCCCCATCACGGGTTTTTGGGCATACTCCAAGCAACTCGGCGAAGTAACGGGGCCGCCGCGGAGTTTTGGGACGACAGTCAGCGGTCTCGACCCGATGGGTTGGGGTATCGGCTCGAGACCGCCGATCGCCGGTGGCGTCAGGCCCCGAGCACCGCGTCCATCGCGGCCGCCGCTTGGGCGTGCATGACCGGCACCAGGTGCGAGTAGGTGTCGAGCGTCAGGGTGATGGTCGCGTGGCCGAGCATCTCGCTGACCACCTTCGGGTGCACCCCCTGGGCCAGGAGGAGCGTCGCCGCCGTGTGGCGGAGGTCGTGGAACCGGATCGCCGGCAGCTCGGCCCGCCGCAGGGCCTCCTTGAACAGCGCCCGCTGCCAGCTCCCGTCCAGCGGTCCGCCGCTCGGGTTGGCGAAGACGAGGTCGTGGTCCTGCCACGCGGCCCCGGACAGGAGCCGGTCCTCCAGCTGCCGGCGGCGGTGCTCGCGCAGCGCGACGACGGCGCGTTGGCTGAGGAGGATCGTGCGGCGGGAGCGGGACGTCTTGGGTTCGACGAAGACGAGCCCCGCCGCGTTCTGGCGCTGCAGCGCCCGGCGGACGGCGAGCCTGGCCGCGTCGAGGTCGACGTCCGCCCACTGCAGGCCGAGCAGCTCCCCCTGCCGCATGCCGGTCGTCACCGCCAGGACGTAGAGGGCGTGGGCGGGGAGGTCCCGCGTGGCATCCAGGAACGCCGCGACCTGCTCCCGGCCGAGGACGCGCATCTCGGCCCGCTCGGGGCGCGGCGGCGTCGCGCCGTCGCAGGGGTTGCGGGGGAGCAGCTGCCAGCGCACCGCCTGCGAGAACGCCCGGTGCAGGACCCGGTGGGTGTGGTGGACGCTGCGGTTCGACAGGCCGGACTGCTGGAGGCGGCCGTAGAGGGCCTGCAGGTCCAGGGCGGTGAGCCGGTCGAGCGGCACGCGGCCGATGCGCGGCACCACCCGCACCCGGACGATGCTCTCGTAGCCCTCGTAGGTCTTGGTCCTGACCGCCGGCTTGACGCTCGCCGACAGCCACCGGTCGAGGAACCGCGCGACCGTTTGGTGGTCCGCGGCGAGGTCGACGCCGGCGTCGAGGTCGCGCAGCGCCGCCCGGAGCTTGTCCTGGGCGTCGCGGCGCGTCTTGGCGTAGTAGCTCTTCGTCCTGCCGCCGGGGATGCTGACGCGGGCCTCCCAGCGCCCGTCGGTCCGCTGGCGGACCATCCCCTCGTGGTGGCCGCGCCGTTTCGTGCCCACTGCGCCTCCTCCTCGGTCACCTCGTCGGCGGCCGTTTCCCCTTTGGTCCCGGCGACGCCGCCGAGAACCACGGCAAGCCGGTGGACGATGAGCGTCGCGGAACTCATCCGCTCCACGGCGGTCGGGTCCTCGCCGACCCTCGCCGCGTCGGCGAGGCCCGCTCGCCCATGCGACCTGGACTGCCCGGCCCAGGACCTCTCACCCGCAACGCAACGTCCCACGCCAGCGTCGAATGGATCCGCGAAGTATATCGCGGGCACGCGTCCCTTCGGTGGCCGCACGAGCCGCGGATCGGTTCGCCGAGAAGAATGGGGCCCTTGGACCTCGGGCCACGCCCGGCCGCGTCGACCCGCAACGGCGGGGCAACGGCCGTGAAAAACCACCGAATCGTCCAGACCTCCCCCGGTTGGCGCAGACGCGGCCGGGTTGGGGCCGCGCTCCTTAGGGGCGTGGCAGACGCCCCCCCCGGCGTGCCGCAGACCCACGCAGGTCGAGGCGGATCGCCGAGCCGAGGCCGGCCGTGTCGAAGCCCGTCGCGCGGGCGCTTCCGGCCTACGCGATCGTCCCCGGCGTGCCTGCGGCTTCCAGCAGGACCACACAATAGAGGGGTACGCGGCGCAGCTCGACCCGGTGCGTCGCTCCGTCGGCGCTGAGCGACGCCTGGGGAGGATCGCCCGGGCTGTGGACGGAGAGGGCGGTGAAGCGTTGCGGGAGTCGGAGTTCCAGGGTTAGTTCCGGCAGGATCGGCACGCGATCCCGCCCGTCGTCGTGGTCGTACCGGATGACGTGGACGGCCGCGCCGCGATCCACCCGTTGGATGTTGATCCCGACATCCGTCGGTCGTTCCAGGTGAACCTGCGGACCGCCAGGGATCTGCGTCAGGTCGACGCCCGACGCCGGATCGGCGGGCGTCGTGTTCCGATGCCGCAGGATCGCGTCCGTCATTCGCGCGGGCAGGTTAGCCCCGAGTTCGCCGAGCACCACCAGGTTGCCGCCGTCGTCGAGGAACGCCGAGAGGGCGCCGGCCTGGGCGGGGGTCAGGAACCGGCACTCCGGGAGGACGATGGTGCGGTATTGGCGCAGGTCGGCGGCATCGAGGGTGTCGGGCCGGAGGTCGCCATCCGGGAAGAAGACCACGTCGAAGGGCTGGGCCCCGTCGGCCAGGCTTTCGCAGACCCGCCAGAACGGGACCACCCCGTCGCGGGAGACGTTGGCCCGGTTGTCGGCAAAGAGGTCGCGGCGGGCGATCTCTTGGAAGCTGCTCTCCACGCTGAAGACGACCGCGACCTCGTTGAGGGTGCGCCGACTGTAGAGATCTTCGTGGTCGGCGAGGAACGTTTGGATCTCCGAGCAGAGCTCGTGCGGCGGGTAGAAAGCATCCTGCTCGACGCTGCCCATCCAGGCGCCGTACGGGACGCTCATGTTCGCCCCGAGCGCGGCCGCCTCGTAGAGCGACATCCGGAACCGGTCGCGGCCCCGCCCGACCTTGAGCTGGTCCACCAGTTCGGGCACGACCCCGCCGTAGGGGTTCTCCACGACGACCACGGGCTTGGGACCGGCGAACCCGGCGACGTAGCGGTACCACGCCGGCTGCCGATAGCCGGTGTTGCGCATCTCGGTGATGACCAGGTCGACCTTGGGTTCCAGGGCGTAGTAGTGGTCGAAGAGGTTGAAGAAGTTGCCCGAGACGAGCACGCCGCGGCCCTTGCTCGCCGCGTACTCCCGGGCGTAGTCGGCCAGTTCCCCGAAGTAACGGACGATGGCGCGACGCTGGAAGCGCAGGTAGTCCCAGAACAGCGGCGTCGATTCCCGGTTGGACTTGAAGTCGTGGCCGCGTTCCCGCAGCCAGGCGCCGTAGTGGAACCCCGCCAGGTCCACGCCGGCCAGGTCCGGCGACCGCTGCTCCGGCGGTAACGCCGCGAGGTAGGCGCGGAACCCCTTCAGGCAGTCCTTGCAGAAGCAGCCGCCGTACTGGAGGCTGGTGATCGGCAGTTCCGCCTCGTCGAGTTGAACCCCGTCGACGCCGGCGTCGATCTGGATCCGGATCACCGCCTTCAGGTACTCGCGCCAGACCGGGTTGTTGCGGTCCATGGCGTAGCAGAAGTGCTCCCGGTCGGGGCACTCCACCCATTTCGCGTGGCATGGCACGCCGTCGATGTCGCGCCCAC
>CADCWE010000076.1 GCA_902806325.1 uncultured Thermomicrobiales bacterium
CTTCGCCCAGCCACCGACCACCGAAGGCGCCGTGCTAGAATCGGCGTTCTGAAACGCCGGGCGCGGGCCGGTCGGGGTGCCGCGCCGGAGACGGGGAGGGGCAGGGCGCCGGGGGCCGGGTTCGGGCCGCGGCGGGCACCGCATGGAGGTCACGCTCTCGCCCCGCGCCCGGGTCGTGGTCGCCTGGGCCGCCGTCCTGATCGGCGGCTTCGTGCTGTTCCAGGCGGCGCACGCCTTGCGCCCCTTCGTCTGGGCGATCATCACCGGCTATTTGTTCCACCCCCTGGTCAGTTTGATCCACCGCAAGACCCGCCTGCCGCGGCAATTGATCACCGGCTGGCTGTTCGCCCTGATCGGCCTGATCCTGACCCTGGCCGTGATCAACCTGATCCCGGTCTTGATCGAGCAGGTCGAGCAACTGCAGGACGAGATCCCGGCCGCCGTCGACGACGTCGAGCGGTGGTTCGACGAGCGCGAGAACACCCGCCTCGGCCGGCTCGGGGTCGGCAGCGACTTCGTCGACGAGCGGCTCGACCAGCTCGGGCAGGAGGCGGCCGACCGGCTCGGGACGTCGGCGCTGCCGCTGGTGCTGACCACCTTCACCGTCGCGATCGAGCTCTTTGTCTACCTGATCGCCTCCTTCTACTTCATCGTCTACGGCGACCGCTTCGTCCAGTTCCTCCGCGACGCCCTCAACCGGCGCTACCACCGCGAGTTCGACCGCTTGCTGCTCGACATCAACGCCACCCTCGGCGCCTACCTGCGCGGCCAGTTGATCCTGGTCGTGATCATGTCGGCGGCGTCCTACGCGGCGCTCTGGGTGCTCGACGTCGACTACGCGCTCTCGGTGGCGATCGCGACCGGATTCTTGGAGCTGATCCCGCTGATCGGGCCGTGGACGGCGGGCACGATCGCGGTCCTGGTCGCCTTGTTCCAGGACGGGACGCCGTTCGGCTGGTCGCACGGCACGCTGGCGCTGGCGGTCGGGCTGACCTACTTCGCCCTCCGCCAGATCGAGGACGCCTTCGTGATCCCGCTGGTGATCGGCCGGATCGTCCACCTCCACCCGCTGCTGGTGGTCTTCGTGCTGGTGCTGGGGACCTCGCTCGGGGGGCCGTTGGGGCTGATTTTGGCGGTGCCGGTGGCGGCGGTGCTGAAGATCGTGGTCGCCTTTTTCTACGCCAAGCTGATGGCCCGCGGCGTCCGCCACGTCGAGACCGTGCGCACCCGGGCCGATTTGGAACGCCTGGCCGACGATTTTCCCGACCAAACCAACGCCACGATCGTGCTCCTGATCGAGCCCGGCGCCCTGGCCTGGGACGACCTGGCCCTGGTCCGGAGCGTCGCCGACGCCGCCCTCGACCAGGCGATCGATCTTTCGGTGGTAACCCCGGACGGCGTCGCCGGCGCGCTCGCCGCCGCCGCCGGGATCGGCACCGCGACGATCCCCGTCACGGTGCCGCTGGCGGTCGAGCCGGCGCTGGCCCGCTGACGAAGACGGGGAGACGGGCAGTGATCGAGGACGGCATCCCCGCGCGATCGGCCGCACCGTCATCGGCTGCCCGTTTCCGGTACGACCCGCCGTTGACCATCGGCGTCGTCGCCGACACCCACGTTTACCCGCACGGGGCGCGGCGGTTGCCGGCCGAGGTGCCGGCGCTGTTTGCCCGCTTCGGGGTCGGGCTGATCCTGCACGCCGGGGACGTCAACACCGGCTCCGTGCTGGCCGAGTTGGCGGCGGTGGCGCCGACCCTGGCGGTGACCGGCAACAACGACGACGCCGACCTGTACGCCCGGCTGCCGCCGACCCTGCGGTTCACCGTCGGCCGCTTCGCCTTCGTCCTGGTCCACGGCCACGGCGGCGCCTCCGCCCTGGCCGTGGCCCGCCGCGTTGCCCAGGGCGGCAAGCCGGACTGCGTCGTCTACGGCCACAGCCACATCCCCCGCGTCGACCGCGAAGGCGAGACCATCCTCTTCAACCCCGGCTCCGCCACCGACCGCCGCTGGTCGGCGCACTTCGGCGTCGGCCTGATCCACGTCACCGAGGACGGGATCCGTCCCGAGTTGGTGCTGTTCGGGAACCCGCGGCACCTGGCGAACGTTCGTCCGGAGGCGGGACCGGCGTCGTAGGGGCGCATGGAATGCGCCCTGTCCCGGGTCACGGGCTCCCGCACCCACCGCGCACAGGGCGCACGCCGTGCGCCCCTGCCTTCGCCCCGCTCCCCGTCCCCGGTTCCCCGTCCGTCTGTGACCGATCCGTGACGAACCCGTGAATCGGCCGTGATCGGGCGCCGGTATCGTTCTTCTCGGCCGGAACGAACGCCGGCCCGGCGCCCGAAGGGGGCGCGGTGGATGGTCCACCGCCCCGCGCGCGCCGACCACCCGGAGGTCGCATCCGATGCCGTCGTTCGCCTTCGCCGTCCGCGCCCTGCGCGTCGGCCTGGTTTCCGTGATCGCCCTGACCTTGCTCCTGAGCGCGTCCGGCCACGCCGAGGCCGGCGTCCGCGGCAACCGCAACTCCCCGAGCGAGATCTTCCAGGCGGCCGACCTGGCCGAGGTCGTCACCGAGCACATGCAGGACTACTGGGACGACATCTTCGTCATCAGCGACCTGCCGTACGAGACCCCGTACGCGATCCTCTACGACGGCTACAACTACGGCAACACCGGCTGCGGCTACCTGGAGAACTACAACTACTCCTGGTACTGCCTCAACGACGACACGGTCTACGTCAACGTCGACCAGGTGCAGACCCTGCGCGAGCAGGAAGGCGACCTCTTCGCCGCCGTCCTCGGCGTCGGCCAGCCGATGAGCCTCTCCGTCCTCGACCGCGTCGGTGGCCTCGGCTTCGACCGCGGCGGCACCGTCAGCCGCGCCTCCCAGGAAGCCGCCGCCTGCCTGACCGGCGTCTGGACCGCCGAGCTGTGGTGGGAAGACGTGATCGGCGAGGCCGACGTCCTCTCCGCCATGGAAGGCCTGGAGACCATCGGCCGCACCCTGCCGGACGCCTACCTCTACGGCTTCGACACCGAGGACCCGCAGAGCTGCCTCGACGGGCTGGTGGTCTACTAGACCCGGCCGCTCTCCACGACACCACGCGACGGGGCGGGCCGGGATGGCCCGCCCCGTTCTGTGCGCGCCGGGTCGGCTAGATTGCCGTCACAGACGGGTGACACCGGCGGCGTCGCCCGCAGGACGAGTCCATCGCGATGACCGCGATCCGCATGCTCGCCGAAGGCCGCGTCAGGTTGCGGCGGTTGGCCGACGAACGGGGACATCCCATCGGGCAGGTGGCCGCCGGGGCGATCGAACGACACCAGTGGGGACAGGCGATGGCGGGGTTGAACGTTGACTACGCCCGCCTCGGGGACGACCTGGTCGCCTGGGCGGATTGGCGTGCCGAGTTGGCGAGCTTCGACGACACGCTGGCGGATGGGTCGAAGCACGACCCGCGGATCGAGGCGATCCCGGCCTGCCTGCGCCTCGCCGCGGCAAGGCGTGGGAGATCGACTTCGATCCAGTGGTTGGTCACGAGCAGGGGGGGACGGCGACCGGGGCCGATCGTGTCGGTGGACACCTTCGATCAAGAATGGACCGAGCGAACCGGTCGTTGCAATCCCGATCTCGCGCACCGATCGCCGGGTGCGCGCCCACCGCGCCCCTGGCGCGCCGTCGGGCGGGTCGAGCGCGCCGTCGGTCGTGTTGTGGGACGCCTGCCGGTCCATCTCGCGCGAACGACTCCGGCGGCGCCGCGGCCGGGTTGGGTCCGTGGTGATGGCCCGTGTCGAGCACTGGTTGCGCGGACTCCTGGGCCTGGATTAGACGCGCCAAGTGCCGTCCCGTCCCGTTCCCCTGCCGTCCGGGGTACCATCCGCCGACCGAGCGGCGCGACGGTGAGGGGACCACGCGATGGGCCGGCCGAGGATCACCGAGGAGCAGCGGGCGGTGGCCGTGGCGCTGCTCGCCAACGCGCAGCGGCAACTGGAGCACCGGCGGGCGCGGGCGGATGCGGCGGCGCGGGACGGCGACCTGGTCCGGATCGCCGGCGCGTCGGGCCAAGCGGACGCGGCGCGCCAATACGCGCGCGGGATGCGGGACCTGCTGGCCGTCCTCTTCGCCGGCGGCGGGGCGGGGGCGGACGCGCTGATGCGGGAGGCGGAGGTGGCGGCGCGCGGGGACGCGGGGGACGGGGCGTCGTAGGGGCACGGCACGCCGTGCCCGCATCGCCGAGAACGCGTGCCGCTGCCCGGGCCGGCCGGCCCGGGACGCGCCAAGCCGCCCGGAACCGAGGGCGCACGTTATGCACCTCGACGGCGGCGTGACCCTTGCGCCGGGAGACCACCGCCATGTCGTGGAGACCGCGAAGGAGGATCCGCCGATGACCGCGTCCGCCAACCTTCCCCGCGAGACCGCCTTCGCCGTCGACACCTCCGCCATCACCTTCGGGTCGGGGGCGACGCGGGAGGTCGGGGCGGCGGTCGCCGGGTTCGGCGCCAAGCGGGTCCTCGTGGTCACCGATCCGCGGTTGGCGAAGGGCGAGACGGTCGGCATCGTTCTGGACGCCTTGGGCGCGTCGGGGATCGAGCCCGAGGTCTTCGACCGGGTCCGGGTCGAGCCGACCGACGCCTCGTTCGGGGAAGCGATTGCCGTCGCCACCGCGGGCCGGTTCGACGGCTACGTCGCGGTCGGCGGCGGCTCCGCGATCGACACCGCCAAGGCGGCCAACCTCTACGCCACGTATCCGGCCGACCTGCTCGCCTACGTCAACCCGCCGATCGGCGAAGGGCGGCCGGTGCCCGGCCCCTTAAAACCCTTGGTGGCGATCCCGACCACGGCCGGGACCGGCAGCGAGACGACCGGGGTGGCGATCTTCGACCTGGTCGCGCGGGGCGCCAAAACCGGCATCGCCCACCGCCGCCTGCGGCCGAGCCTGGGCATCGTCGACCCGGAGAACACGCGCAGCCTGCCGCCGATGGTCGCCGCCTGCGCCGGGTTGGACGTCCTCTGCCACGCCCTGGAGTCCTACACCGCGCTGCCGTACTCGGACCGCCCAGCCCCGGAGCGGCCGGAGCTGCGCCCGGCCTACCAGGGCGCCAACCCCGTCAGCGACATCTGGGCGGAGCGGGCGATCGCGATGGCGGCGGCGTTTCTGGTCCGCGCGGTGACCGACCCGGCCGACGACGAGGCGCGGGCCCAAATGCTGCTGGCGGCGACCTACGCCGGGATCGGCTTCGGCAACGCCGGGGTCCACCTGCCGCACGGGATGAGCTACCCGGTCTCCGGCCTGGCCCGTGGGTTCGTCCCCGCCGGCTACCCGGACGACCACCCGATCGTGCCCCACGGGATGTCGGTGATCCTGCCCGCCCCGGCCGTCTTCCGCTTCACCGCCCCCGCCGACCCGGCCCGCCACCTCCACGCCGCTGCCCTCCTCGGCGCCGACACCCGCGGCGCCGCCCCGAAAGACGCCGGCGACCTCCTGGCCAACCAGATCGTGTCCATCATGCGCCAAACCGGGATGCCCAACGGCCTCTCGGCGGTCGGCATCGGCCCGGAGGACGTGGACCGGCTGGTGGCGGGCACCGTGCCCCAGCACCGGGTGACCAAGCTCTCGCCCCGCCCGGCGTCCGAGGCCGATCTGCGGGTGCTGTTCCTGGCCGCGATGACGTGCTGGTGAGGCCGGCGCCGAGGGTTGCCGGTGACGGCGCGTTGCTCTATCGTTGGCAGACTGGTCGACCCTATCAAACCGAACAAGGATGCTCCGATGAGCGTGACTACGTTTGCCGATCGCCGCGAAACCGGGATCGAAGGCGTCGAATTCGATCCCCATCGAGCCGGTCGCCACTTCGCCCGCCTTGAGCCCGAAGGACGGCCCGTCTGGGCGATCATCGCGCACCTCCAGGGCGTCGACGGCGACGTGACCCAGGCCGCGTCAGACTACGGGATCTCCGAGGGCGCGGTGCGCCGGGCAATCGCGTACTACGAGCGCAACCGAGACATCGTCGACGCCTGGCTGATGGTAAACCGCGAGGGCTTCGAATAGGCGTGGCATCCTTCTACTTAGACGAGAACGTATCGAGCGTGCTCGCGGTGCTGCTTCGCCTGCTCGGGAACGACGTGCTCACCACCGAGCAGCTTGGCAACAAGGGCGCCACCGATGTCGCGCAATTGCTGACGGCGCTGCGCACGGATCGGGTACTTGTTTCGCACAACCGCGTCCACATGGAAATGCTAGCCGAGGCATGGCAAGCCTTCGCTCCAGCATGGAACGTCAGCCCGACACCGTGTTACCCGGGGCTGCTCGTCATCCCGGACGGCAACCGCCTACCGACCACCGATGCCGCTCGGGTGATCCACGACTTGGCGAGCGCGGAATCGCTGACGGGCCGATTCCTTAACTGGAAGCGCGCGCTCGGTTGGCGAGACTTCGGGTGATCCCCGACACCGTCCACGATGGCCCAAGGCGGTGGGCGTTCCCTATGCGTTGGCGGATGAACTCGCCCAGGCTTGGCGTGTTCGGATCTTGAAGCAATGCCACTTCCCACGCCGAAATGAACCGTTCGACACGGCGAAGAAACGTTCCATGGGTGTAGGAGTCGGATCCAGCGTGCCTGAGGCTAAACGCGGCCGCGAAGGCCACGTAGATCTGGTCCTCGCGAGACGCCGTCGGTGGGATCGGAAAATACCCGCCGTGGTCGGACCAGCTTCCGTAGAAGAACCCGCTGTCGAAGTACTTGCCCGGTTCGAAGAGGGCGGCGAGGAACTCCTGGCCACCCGCGAACACCTCGGCGGCGTTCAGGTGCTGGCCCGGCGCCATCATGCCGACGAGGGCGCGGAGTTCAGCGTCGCTCGGTAGGTCGGTCACCGGCACCGAGTTGAGCAGCCTGCTGTCCATAAGGAACGTCTGCGCCATCAGCGTGCTGCCGATGTCGCCCAGCAAGAGCCGAGGGTCACCCGGAATCTGGGGTGCGCCGGCGTTGCGCGGGCGATCCAAATCGGACGTGATGAGGCAGGAGTAGCAGGTCGGCTGAAACCCGCGTTCGGCTTCGATCGCCATCCAGTTCTCCCACGTCCAGTCGATCTTCGCCCCTCCAAGTCCCAAACGCCGGGCTGCTGACTGGTTGGCCTGATCTTCGGTTGTTTGGGAGAATCCTGGGTCTTGGCGGTGCAAGTCTTCAAGGCAGGAGTGGTCTCCGATCCCGGCGACCCCGGTCACGAAGCCACGGTATCCGGGATAGCCCGGATAGAGCTCAACGAGTTCGCATCCCGACGATGTCACCGGCGAATCAGAGCCTTGGCCAATCGGCTCGATGCGTCCTCGTCCTGTCTCGGAGGACTGCGCACGGGCGACAACTGTGCGAGCGATGTCTTCCGCATCGCCGATCGGTGCGTCGTCCGGTGCAATGGCAGTCACGCGGGCCAGTATTCCATCAACGCGAACATAGACCGTGCCTTCAACGCCTTCATCGATCCGCGTTCCTTCGACCGCCGCAGACTCGTCCCCCATACGCTCGATTGAAGTCTCCCGGAGTCCCAACGCGTCCATGCGTGTTTCGACGAAGTAGGGAAGCGCCTGCTCGGCGCCGACGGTGGACCGGAACTCGTAAAGTCCCACCTCCAATCGCGTGGTGGCAGAAGGTGCTATCGAACCAGCC
>CADCWE010000077.1:0-2796 GCA_902806325.1 uncultured Thermomicrobiales bacterium
TTGGCGATGTTCGGGTGGGACAGGAACGCCATCACGCGGGCTTCCTGGCGAAACCGGGCGCGCGACTCGGGGTCCCGCCGGTACTCGGCGCGCAGGGTTTTGAGGGCCACCTCGCGGCGGGCACGGAGGTCCCGCCCGCGGTAGACGTGGGCCATCCCCCCACCGCCGAGCGGGGAATCGAGATCGACCGCGTAGCGCCCGGCGACGACGCTCGCCGCGCGCTCCTCCCGATCGGGAGCGTCGGCGCTGCGTTGCTCGGCGGTCGCTTCCATCGCGCGGCCCCTGGTGTCGCGGGCGGCACGCCGCTTCGACGGCTGTGGTCAGCGTGAATACTGTACCAGGCGGCCGGCGGTCCGCGGTAGGCCGCAGGGCCGTCCCCCATCTCGACGGGTCGCGACCGGGTCGGTATGATGCGGGCCGCGACCAGGCGGACGACGGCGTGACGGGGAGGGCAGCGGACGATGAAGGTCGGCGTGTTCATGGTGCTGTTCGCGCAGCGGGCGTTCGAGGAAGCGCTGGACTACGTTAAGGAGACGGGTTGCGGGGCGGTCGAGATCGGCACCGGGGCCTACCCGGGCAACGCCCACTGCGACCCGGCGGCGCTGCTGGAGGATGCCGGGGCACGGGATCGGTTCAAGCAGGCGGTGGAAAGCCGGGGGCTCGAGATCAGCGCCCTCTCCTGCCACGGCAATCCGCTGCATCCGAACGCCGATCAAGCGCAGGCAGACGATCGGGCGTTCCGCGACACGGTGCGGTTGGCGGCGGAGATCGGCGTCGGGACGGTGATCACGTTCTCCGGCTGCCCGGGAGACTCGGACACGGCGCAGAAGCCGAACTGGGTGACCTGCCCCTGGCCACCGGACTTTTCCGAGATCCTGGAGTGGCAGTGGGCGGAGCGGGTGACGCCGTACTGGAGCGAGGCGGCGGCGTTCGCCAAGCAGCACGGGGTCCGGGTCGCGATCGAGCTGCACCCGGGGTTCGTCGCCTACCACACCGGATCCTTCCTCCGCCTGCGGAAGATCGGCCGCGACACGTTGGGGGTCAACTTCGATCCCTCGCACCTCTTCTGGCAGGGGATGGATCCGCTGGTCTGCGCCCGCGAACTGGGCGACGCGATCTTCCACGTCCATATGAAGGACACCTGGCTCGATCAGGCCAACATCCGCCGCAACGGGGTCCTCGACACCAAGTCCTACACCGACGAGAAGCACCGCTCCTGGATCTTCCGCACCGTCGGTTACGGCCACGGTGCCGAATTCTGGCGCGCCCTGATCTCGGAGTTGCGCCTCGCCGGCTACGACGGCTCGCTCTCGATCGAGCACGAGGATTCCCTGCTCAGCATCAACGAGGGCTTCACCAAGGCGGTCGATTTCCTCAAGCAATCGGTGCTGACGGAGCAACCGGGGGCCGTTTGGTGGGCCTGACGGGCGGAGCCGGGAAGCCGGGCAGACGAGGAGTCGGGAAGTAACGAGCCGAGAACTCGGGGAGACCCGTTGCCGTTCCGACGGTGTGCGTCTTTTTCTTCCCGACTTGCCGACTTCCCGACGTCCCGACTCGAAACGGAGTGAGCGCAATGGCCGAGATCGGCGTCGGGTTGGTCGGGTACAAATTCATGGGGCGGGCGCACAGCAACGCCTATCGCCAGGTGGCGCGGTTCTTCGAAGTCGATCCCGCGCCGCGGATGATGGCGCTCTGTGGGCGCGACGAAGCCGGGGTCAGGGCGGCGGCACAGCAGTTGGGGTGGGAGGGGTACGAGACCGACTACCACCGGCTGGTGGCGCGCGACGACATTGGCCTCGTCGACGTGGCGACGCCGGGCAACTCGCACAAGGAGGTGGTGCTGGCGGCGCTGGCGGCCGGCAAGCACGTCCTCTGCGAAAAGCCGCTGGCGAACACGCTCGACGAAGCGCGGGAGATGCTGGCGGCGGCGCGGGCGGCCGGCCCCGGCGTGGTGACGATGGTCAACTTCAACTACCGGCGGGTGCCGGCGGTGCAGTTGGCGCAGCGGTTGATCGCCAACGGAACGCTGGGCGAGATCCGGCATTGGCGGGCGGTCTACCTCCAGGATTGGATCAACGACCCCGAGTTCCCGCTGGTCTGGCGGATGAAGAAAGAACTGGCCGGGTCCGGGGCGCTGGGCGATATCGCGGCCCACATCCTCGATCTGGCCCACTTCATCGTCGGGCCGGTGGCGGAGGTGGTCGGGACGATGAACACCTTCATCAAGGAACGGCCGCTGGAGGTGGCGAGCGGGGGCGGTTCCGGCCTGACGGCGGAGGCGGCGACCGAGAAGGGGCCGGTCACCGTCGACGACGCGACGACGTTCCTGGCCCGGTTCGCCAGCGGCGCGACGGGGACGTTCGAGGCGACCCGGCTCGCGCCGGGGCGGCGCAACTACAACAGCTTCGAGGTCAACGGCTCGAACGGCAGCCTCGTCTTCAACCTGGAGCGGTTGAACGAGTTGCGGGTCTTCCTCGCCGACGACCCCGAAGGGATGCAGGGATTCCGGACGATCAACGTCACCGAACCGGCGCACCCCTACACCGGGGCCTGGTGGCCGGCCGGGCACATCCTCGGCTACGAGCACACCTTCGTCCACGCGATCAAAGATCTGCTGGACGGGATCAAGGCGGGCACCTCTCCGGCCCCGACCTTCGAGGACGGCTTCCGCTGCCAGGCCGTCCTCGACGCGGTCGAACGCAGCGTGGACAGCGGGTCCTGGGAGAAACCGGCGGAGGCGTAGAACGGGCAATCAGTGGTCAGACGTTAGCCGTCAGCACCCCAAATGCGGGTGCT
>CADCWE010000077.1:2806-7638 GCA_902806325.1 uncultured Thermomicrobiales bacterium
GCCGAAGGCTGGGTGCTGACGGCTGACCGCTGGAGGCTCGTTCTATGGTGTTATGGTGTCCCCAACGTGGTCGGGGTGAACACGCCGAGGCCGGTGAAGGCGACCTGACCGGCGCCGCCGCCGGTGGCGCCGGCCGGTTCGATCTCGATCTCGGCGCGGCTGCCGTCGTCCAGTTCGAGAACGTGCGGGCCCGGTTCGATCAGGGCGTCTTCGCCTTGGAAGGTGAGGACGCCGGACCAATCGACGACCGGGGCGCTTCCGCCGGCGGACCCCGAGAGGGAGATCTGGTAGGCGACGGCGCCGACTTCGTGGTCGTCCATGTCGTAGACGGTGCCGTGGCCGGTGAGTTCGGTATCCGACGCTGCGTCCTCGGCCAACGTGGCTCCCCTTCGCGATGCCAGCGCGGCGGCAATCGGGTGCGGGATCCGCAAGGCCCGTACCGGGACAATCGATCAGGGGCCACCGGCCGGGGTGGTCGACGGTGGCGGGGCCTGGGCCTCGCGGTCGTTGCCCGCGTCCGGGCCATCACCGGATCGGCCTCCGGCTTCGTGCGCGTGCACGAGGCGGGCGATGCGGCGGCGTTCCGGGACGGTCAGGCGGTCGAGCGCGGCTTCCGGCGGGGCGGCCGTCAGGGCGGCGACGGCGCCGGCGTTGCGCTCGGCCAGGGCGGCGCGGATTTGGACCTGCCAATCGCGGCGGGCGTGGGCAAGGGCGATCCGGTCGCGGTCGGCGGCGGCGATCCCATCGTCGGCGAGCAGCGCGGGATCGGCGGTCGCGGCGATCAGCGCGTCGTCGTCGCTGGCGAGGGCGCGGGCGACGTGGGGCCATTCCAGGGCGCGCACGATCGCGCCCGATGCCGACCGGGTCAGGGGTCCGAGATCCTCCAAACGGTGGGCGATGGCGAGCGAGGCGAGGGTCTCGCGGTCGTCCGTGGCGAGCGCGGCGGCAAGGTCGCGGCGGATCCCAATCCGGGCGCGGGCAGCGCGGGCGGCGCGGCGGGTCGGGGTCGGGACCGGGACGCCGGCGTCCTCGGCGTCGCGGATCCCGGCGACCAGGGCGTCGTCGTCGCCGCGGTCGAGGGCATCGGCCAGGGCGCCGGTGATCAAGGATTCCAGGAGCGCGGCGGCGGGGATGGCAAACGGCGACGCGCGGGGATCGTCCCGCACGGCGGGCCAAACGGCCGAGACTCGCGCCGCGTCGCCGTTCGCGACCGCATCGCGCAGGTCGGCGATCGCGGCGTCGAGCGAGGGGTTCCCGGCCGGGACCGGCAACGAGGGCCGCGGGTCGACGCGGGTCCAGAGATGGTCGAGGGTGGCCGGGTCCCGGCGTTCGCGGGCGGCCGGCGGTGCCGCGACGGGCAGGTGCCGGTCTGGGGGTGTGCGCTCCGGCCACGGCGCCGGGGCGGCGTTGCGACCAATCTCGGCGATCCGGGGACCGATCTCGCGCGCGGCGTCGGGGTCGGCGGCCAATCCGCTGCCTTCCCAGTAGCGCCGGGCGGCTTCGTCGTCGCCGGCCAGCAGCAGGCTGTTGAGGCGGGTCAGGCGGCGTTGCCGTTCTCGCGGGTCAGAAAGGTCGGTTGATGCCGGCGGCGGCGTTGGTGCCCGGGCGGCGGGTGAGGAGGACCGGTTCGCCTGTTGGACGGAGGCGACGACGTCGGTCAGGCTGAGGACGACGTCGGCGGGGGCGAGGCAGGCCGCGCCGAGGGTTTCCACGAGGAAGGCGATGTCGGGTCGCGCGCCGTGGAGCAGATTGGCGAACAGATCCGAGCCTTCCGGATCGGCGAGGTCCCAGGGCGAAAAGAGGAGCGTGCCGCCGGGTTCGGTGGCCGGATCCCCGTGGCCCGGGCGCAAATCGGGTTGGTCCGCGAGGACCCGTAGCGAGACGTAAATAACAATGGCGGCGAAATCGTCGCGGCGGAGGGGGGCGGGGAGCGGCTCACCGGTCGGGTGGTCGTAGCCGGGGGTGCCGGGGTTGCCGCCGAGGCGGGCGGATCCCATGCCGGCCCAGACGCAGGTGTCGTAGTCCACCAGTTTGATCGCGCCGCGAGGATCGATCAGGACGTTGTCGCCGGTCAGGTCGCCGTGGGCGAAGCCGACGGCGTCCAAGGCCTCGATCGCCGCCAGCCAGGCCGAGGCGAGGGATTGGAGGGCGGGACGGTTGCGCGCGCGACAGGCGCGGTCGGCGGCGGTCAGCAGCGTCGGTCCCATCACCCAGTCCATCGCGATCACCGGGTGGAAGGTGGAGCGGAACTCGGCGGCCGGGAGCGCGATCCCGTCGGGGATCAGCGACACGGCCAGGACCGGGTCGACCGGGGTTCCGCGCAGGGCGAGCACGGCGGGCGCCGTGTCGAGGGCACGGTAGCGGTCGAGGGTGCCACTCGGTTGTTCGTCGGCCAAGGGGCACCGGATGGCGAGGACGCGGCCGTTCGGTTGGCGGAGCTGGTAAACGGCGGCGGCGTCGCCGACGACCCGCAGCGGGCGCCCGCCCGCGGCGGCGATCGTCCCGCCACCGAGGCGGTTGATGGCGGGCACGAACCGGCCGGGATGGGCCATGGCGTCGTCGAGTTGGGCCAGGGTGGGCATCGGTAAAAAGGTCCCGGTTCGGCGTTCGACACGTCCGGACGGGTACGGCGAAGCGTACGCCGATGGTAGAGTGGCACCAAGCAGCGGCATTGTAGTAGACGTCAACGGCGTTGAGACCGCGACAGAGGTCCCGAAACCGCCAGAAAGGCAGCGGGCAGCGGTGCAGTTGCGATCCAAACCGAAGCCAAACATCGCCCGCCCGGCGGGAACCGCGCGAGATGCGGCCCCCGCCAGCGGCGTCGCCGACCACCGCGGTTCCGAGACGGAAAGGATCACCTTGCCGCCGATCGCCGACCCATCGTCGCGCCGGGCGCCTCAGCCGACCATCGGTGGCCCGCGCGAATTGGCCGAACAGCTCGACGGCATGGCCGGGTTGCTCGGCGAGGTTGACCCGCGCTCGGCGGAGCGATTGGGCGATTTGGCCCGCTCGATTGGGACCGAAGAAGGCCGCGTCCGTTGGGCGGACGTGGACCTGCGGCGGGCGTTCAACACGGAACGGTTGGCCCACGCCTACGCGGTGCGCCGCGAGGGCGGCTACGAGATGCCGGCCGTCGAAGCGGCGGACAAGATCCGCAACGTCTTCATCCTCTTCCCGATCTTGCTGACCTGGTTGGCGTTCTCCGAAGCGTCCAAGGCCTACCGTGAGTACATCGACCGGCACCCGGAAGAAGTCCGGACGCCGATGATCCTGCTTTGGCAACGGGGATTCGGTGGCGAGGCCAGCGTGCTGGCGCCGACGTTCTCGACCGTCGCCTTGATCGCGGCGCTGCTGATCGGCGTCATCGTCGCGCTGACGATCTACGCCCAAGGCCAGCGCGAGAAGCGCGAAGAGGCGATCCTGGCCACGGCGGGGGCGTTCCAGAGCGACCTCGACAACGTGCTTGGCGAGGCGACGGTGGCGCTGGCGGGCGACCGGGCCGGGCGCCCCGCCCTGTTGGTGCGGAGCCTGGAGCGGTTGAGCGAGCGGTTCGACCGCGGCAGCCAGGAGCTGCTGACCCGGTTGCGGATCGAGCACTACCGCCTGGCGGCGATCGGGGACCGGCGCGAGGAGGAGTTCAAGGATTTCGGCTTCTTCACCAGCGGGATGCGGGCCGGGGCCGAAGAATCGCGCAAGCTGCTGGCCGAGCTGCGGCAGGTCTCGACCGGTCTCCACCAGGCGATGGAGGACATCACCAGCGAGATCGGCCTCGCCGGTGAGCAACAGCAGACACTGGTCTCGGCGATCGGCAACCTGGAGCGGCTCGTCGCCTCCGGCATCCAGAGCGACCAGGCGGTGGCGCGACAACTGGGCGACGCCGCCGGGAGCCTTGCCGACGCGGCCGACAAGGCCCTGTTTGGGGCCGATGCGGCGGCGCAGGCCGGGCGGGTGGCGACCGAGGCGGTGCGCGGGATCGCGGAGTTGACCGCCTCGCTCGCCTCCAGCCAGGAGCGCGTCGGCATGGCGGTGGCGTCGGAGGCCGAAAGCAACAGCCGGTTGGCCGACGCATTTCTGGATGGCACCGATGGCGTCGCCGCCAGCACCAGGGCGCTGAACGAGATCGGCGCCGGATTGGCCCAGTTGCAGCAGGAGTTCCGCCGTTTGGGCGACCACACGGCGCGCCAGACCAACACCTTGAGCGCAATCTTGGCCGAGCAAGGCGACGTCGCGACGGCCCTGACCGAAGCGGCGCGGGAGCTGGAAGCGCGCTCGGTCTTGATCGAGAAGCGGCAGGGCGACGTCAGCAGGGACCTGTCGACCCTGCTCGGGCGGCTCGACGGGCTGGCGACCACGCTGGCCAAGGCGACGGACGGCGGCGGACGCGGCGAGCGCATGGCCCCCGCCCCGTCCCGGTTCGACCGTTCGGGCGACGACCGGGGGCCGCTGCCGGTGGCGCCGGCGCCGATCCGCCCCGAATCGAGCGGGACCGGGGAACTGGGGGCACGGAAGGATCGCACGTTGTGGCCGCGGAACACGCCGCGGCCGGGGTCGTCGTAGGGAGTCGGGAGTCCGAAGTCTGAAGTCCGGAATTGGGCGTTAGCGAGACGGTAGGCACTCGGGATGATGCGGCGGCGGAAGGGCGAGCGGACCTCGATGATGGTGCTGGGCGGGTGGCTGTTTGCCGACCTGCTGCTGGGCCTGGCGATGCTCTTCTTCACCGCCAACACGGTCGGGCAGGAGCCGGAGACGGCGACGCCGACCGCGACCCCGAATCTGCTGGCGACCGCGACCGCGGCCCTGAGTTCCCTGGCGACGGCGGCCAGCAACGACGC
>CADCWE010000078.1 GCA_902806325.1 uncultured Thermomicrobiales bacterium
CGACTTCCCCGGCACTATCCACATCGAGCCGGAAGTCTTCATCGCCTTCTGCCTGAACGTCACCAAGAGCGTCGCCTACCACGGCTTCGAGAAGATCCTCCTCGTCAACGGGCACGGCTCCAACACCCCCCTGATCGACCTGATCGCCCGCAAGACCACCCTCGCCACCGACTCGCTCTGCGCCGCCGTCAACTACGGCGCCCTCGCGGTCGAGGCGTTCGGCCGCGTCAAGGAGACCCCGGTCCTCGCCCACGCCGACGAGTTCGAGACCTCGCTCTACCTCCACCTGGCGCCGGAGCGGGTGCGGATGGACCTGGCGGCCGCCGATTCCGACGTGGTCGGCCACCACCTCAGCTCCGACAGCACCGGCAACTTCCCCGTCCGCTTCAGCGACTACTGGGGCCGCTGGACGGAGACCGGCGTCCACGGCGACCCGACCCCGGCCACCGCCGAGAAGGGCCGGGTGATCTTCGAGGCCGCCGTTGGGGCCCTGCTCGAGATCATCGACGAGTGGCGCGCCTGGCCGATCGCCGCGCGGCGGGACCAGCACGCGGGTCCGGTGCAGGGGCGGGTGCGGTGGTGAGGGGAGGGAAGACCGTGCGGTCACCGGACGAGCCCTCACCCCGGCCCTGCGGGCCACCCCTCTCCCGTGCGGTAGATCGGGCGAGGGGACCAGCTCCCCCAATCGGGGATTCTATCGGCGCGTTCTCTCGTGATCGGGCGCTCCAATTGCAGGATCTGCTCCCCTCTTCCTTGGCGAGGGAGAGGGGCGGCCGTCAGGCCGGGGTGAGGGCTTGCCCGGAGGGCACCGCGTGAAAATCCGCCACATCCGCGCCGTCGGCCTCCGCGGCGCCACCCCCGAGGGCGGCTGGAGCAACGAACTCCGGCCCGACACCTGCGTTCACACCCTGGTCGCTGTCCACACCGACGAGGGCACGGTCGGCATCGGCAGCGTCTTCACCAGCGAGGAGTTGGTGCGCGGCGCCCTGGCGGTGCTGGAACCGCTCTACCGGGGGGAGAACGCGCTGGAGCCGGAGCGGGTCGGCGAGACGCTGCACCAGCACACGTTTTGGCAAGGGCGCGGCGGGACGATTACCCACGCCATCTCCGGGATCGACATCGCGCTCTGGGACCTGCTCGGCCAGGCGACCGGGCAACCGGTCGGGCGCCTGCTCGGCGGCCGGTACCGGGAGCGGGTCTTGCCCTACGCCTCGCTGCTGATGGACGAGCCGGACCGATTGCGGGACCGCCTGCTGGCGGTGCGCGAGCAAGGGTTCCGGGCGGTCAAGATCGGCTGGGGGCCGTTCGGGCGGCGCTCCGATGTCCTCGACGAGGCGATCGTGCGCGCGGCGCGGGACGCCGTCGGCCCAGACTGCCGCCTGATGGTGGACGCCGGCGCGAGCGACGCCTTTTGGCCGCAAGGCTACAAGTGGGCGCTCCGCACGGCCGGGATGCTGGCGGGATACGGCGTCGAATGGTTCGAGGAGCCGCTGCCCCCGGACGCGCTGGACGACTACGTGGCGCTGCGCCGCGATGCCCCGCTGCCGATCGCCGGCGGCGAAACGCTGACCCGCCGCCAGAGTTTCCGGCCCTGGCTCCAAGCCGGCGCCTTCGACGTCGTCCAGCCGGACGTGACGAAGGTCGGCGGCATCTCCGAGGAGCGGCGGATCGGTTGGCTGGCCGGGGAACACGGCGTCCGCTTCGTTCCCCACGGTTGGAACACCGCCGTCGGCCTCGCCGCCGACCTCCACCTGGCCTCGGCCTTTCCGAACGCGGACCTGGTCGAGTACCTGACCGGATCACCGTACGTCGACGAGATCGTGGCCGGCGGCTGGACGCTGGACTCGGACGGGATGCTGCAGGTCCCGGACGGGCCGGGGCTGGGCATCACCCTCGATCCGGACACGGTCGCCCGGTACGGCGACGGGCAACGGCTGTTCGACCCGTGAGGGGCGACGAGGGTCACCAATCGGGTTGGCAGACGATCAGGCCGCGAACCCGGGGAAACTCCCGATCGTTTCTGGTAAGGATCGCGTGGCCGTGGCGCAACGCGGTCGCGGCGATCATCAAGTCTCGGTCGCCGATCCCAAGGCCGATCGACGCCAACGCCGCCGAAACGCGGGCATGGACTCGCGCCACGCTGGCGTCGAACGGGAGCACGGGCACCGTGGCCATCACCGCTTCGACGTACGCCTCGCGGGCCGCCCGGCGTTCCTCCGTATTCGAGCGGAGGATCCCGACGAGCAGTTCCGACGCCGTGACGGCCGAGATCGCGATGGCGCCGCCAGCTCGCGTCACCAGGTCCGCGACGCCTAATCGACCACGTTCGATCCCGATGATGACGTCGGCGTCAATCACTCGTCCCATGCAGGCGGCTCGCTCCGCGACTGCTCGGCCCGAATCGCGGCGAGATCGGCGGCGAAATCCTCATCCACCGGCGGAAGCGTCGCCATCGCCTCCACCACCTCACCCAACGCGACGCTCGGCTTGGCGGCTGGCGCCGCCAGCACCGCCACCACCCGCCTGTCCCGCTCGGTCGCGAAGCGTGCGCCCGCCTGGATGCGGTCCAGCACGTCGCGCAACCGGTCGATCAAATCGGCGGGCGAGGTCTTGGTCTCCATGACCTATGCCCCGAACGGTGCCCCGTATTCCGCACGCGATTACGCCATCGGCGCACGGACGCCGACGGACGGAAGCGCGCGAACACGTCCAAGGTGACGGAATCTCGATCGATACATCGAATTATCATCGCTTGACACGCCTTCTTGGTGCGCTACGATGACGTCAAACGGTCGATTCTGCAAACCGATCCATTGATGGAGGTGCCCATGTCGTCGCCGACCACCGACTCGGTCCCGGCCGCGCCCGACGCGCTGGTCGCGCGTCTCTTCGACGCCTCGATCGCGGCGATGGACCTGTTCTCGGTCTACCTCGGCGACCGCCTCGGCTACTACCGGGCCCTCGCCGACGGCGGCCCAGCTACGTCGGACGCATTGGCCACCCGCACCGGCACCGCGGAGCGGTACGCCCGCGAGTGGTTGGAGCAGCAGGCGGTGACCGGCATCCTCGCGGTGGACAACGCGGCGGCGGAGGCCGGGGCGCGGTGCTACCGCCTGCCGGACGGCTACGCCGCCGTCCTCGTCGACCCGGACAGCCTGAGCGCGATGTCACCGCTGGCCCAAATCATGGCCGGCTGTGTCGCGCCGCTGCCGGCCCTGCTCGCCGCCTACCGGAGCGGCGGCGGCGTGCCCTACGAGGACTACGGCGCCGATTTGGCCGAGGGCCAGGCCGGCATATCCCGGCCCCAGTTCCGCCACCTCTTGGCCCAGGAGTGGCTCCCGGCGATGCCGGACGTCCACGCCCGGCTCCAACACGCCGACCCGCCGGCCCGCGTCGCCGACGTCGGGATGGGCCTCGGGCGCTCCAGCATCGCCATTGCCGCCGCCTACCCCTCCGTCCGGGTGGACGGGTTCGACCTCGACACCGCCTCGGTGGCGGCGGCCCGCGCCAACGCCGAGGCCGAGGGCATGGCGGACCGCGTCCGCTTCCACGTCAAGGACGCCGGCGACGCCGACCTGGCCGGGCGCTACGACTTCGCGCTCGCCGTCGAGTGCGTCCACGACATGAGCGATCCCGTCTCGGTCCTGGCCGCGATGCGCCGCCTGGTCGGCGAGGGCGGCCCGGTCCTGATCGTCGACGAGAAGGTCGCCGACGCCTTCACCGCCCCCGGCGACGACGTCGAGCGCTGGATGTACGGCTTCAGCATCCTCCATTGCCTGCCGGTCGGGATGGTCGAGCAGCCCTCGGCCGCGACCGGCACCGTGATGCGCCGCGACACCCTGCGCCGCTACGCCGCGGAGGCCGGGTACCGATCCGTGGACGAGGTGCCGATCGAGCACGACTTCTTCCGGTTCTACCGGCTGACCGCGTAACCGGACCGATCGCCGCGGCAGATCGGAGCCGGACGGTTGGCGACACGGGCGAACCTCCGTCCGCGCCCGGCCCGTCACCAACATGGCGGCGGGTGCCTCCTCCGTTTGGCGCCCCGCCGCGCCCGTTCCCTCACGACCAACAATCGGGTACCCTGCCCCTCCCGGTCGCCGCCTGGCGCCGGATCGCCGTGTCCGCCGCGGGAGCCGACCGCCATGATCTTCGCCACCCCGGATCGCGTCACCGCCCTCACCCCCGCCTACGCCGGCGAGCGCGGCGCCGATGGCCGTCCCCGCGTTTCGGACGACATCCTGGCGCGGATGAAACTGGTCACCAACGACGAAGCCTGGGGGGTGCTGGAGCGCGGCCACAACTACCACTTTCAGTTCGAGGGGAATTGGACCAACCTCCACCCGGAGCGGGTGCTGGTCGGCCGCGCGGTGACCGCCCGCTACGTCCCGATCCGCCCCGACCTCAACGACGCCGTCCAGGCCGTCGGCGACGCCGAGGGGCGAAGCGGCGGGCAGAACACCTGGATCATCGACCAACTCCAGGAAGGCGACGTGCTGGTCGTCGACCTCTTCGGCAAGATCGAGGACGGCACCTTCATCGGCGACAACCTCGGCACCGCGATCCACGCCCGCGCCAAAACCGGTCTGGTGGTCGATGGCGGGATCCGGGACCTGGAGCGCGTCTACGAGCTGCCCGATTTCAACGTCTTCTGCCGCGGCGTCCACCCCTCCGCGATCTGGGAGGTGACGCTGGTGGCGGTCAACGAGCCGGTCCGGATCGGCGGGGCGACCGTCCTCCCCGGCGACGTCGTCCTCGGCACCCGCGAGGGCGTCACCTTCGTCCCGCCCCACCTGGCCGAGGCGGTCGTGTCCCGCTCCGAGGACGTCCGCCAGCGCGACGTCTTCGGCAAGCGGCGGATCGCCGAGGGCGTCTACACCTCCGGCCAGATCGACGTCTCCGTCTGGGCGGACCCGATCGAGGCGGACTACGCGGCGTGGGTCGCGCAGGACGAGAACGCCAGATAACGCCGCTCCGGACGCAGAACCGCGGCATCCGGCTCGCCACTATCCCGCCCGATCCGCGAACGGTGGGAAGCTCTGCGGCGACAACTCGTCGACGGTCCGGCGCGCCCAGTCCCCTTCCGGGATGCGGGGCCACATCCGCTCGGCGGCGGCTTGGAGGTCGGCGGCGAGAGCGTCCACGTCGAGGCCGGGGATGACGCGGTCCCGCATCACGACCCGGCCGTCGATCAGGACCGTGCGCAGGTCCTCGGCCTGGGCGGCGTAGACGAGGTTTTTGATCGGGTCGCGGAGCGGGGTCATGGTCAGGCTCTGGCCCGCCCAGAGCAGCAGGTCGGCCTTGGCGCCGGGGGCGATCCGGCCCAGGTCGTCGCGCCCGAGGGCCTTGGCGCCGCCGAGGGTGGCGGCCTCGAAGACGTCGGCGGCGGTGGCGACCTCCGTCCGGCGATCGACGATCTTGGCGACGACGGCGGTCCAGCGCAGCGCCTCGATCATGCTCTGGGGGGCGGTGTCGGTGGCGATGGTCGTGTTGACCCCGGCCGCCCGGTAGCGGGCAAAACTCTCCATCGCGATCCCGCGGCGGGCGAAGACCCAAACCGCGTGGGCGACGTTGGCGCCGGAGGCGGCCAGGATCGTCAGGTCGTCGGCGTGGTAGTTGGCCCACGACCCGCCGCCCAAAATGATGGCGTGGCCGAGGATCACGTCCGGGCCGAGGAAGCCGATCCGGTCCAGCCACTCGACCGGGGTTTGGCCGTGGCGGCGGGTCACCTCCTGGAACTCCGGCACCGACTGCGACGTGTGCAGGGCGAGCGGCACGCCCAGATCGGTCGCGGCGGCGCGGGCGCGGCGCAGCAGCGCCTCGGTGCAGGTGTCGACCTGGGACGGGGTGATGAAGCCCTTGATCCGGCCATCGAAGCGTCCGTCGTGGTCGGCGACGAAGCGGACGGCGCGGTCCAGTCCGGCCTCGCCGGCCGCCTCGTCCCAGGCGTAGTTCACGGTCTTGCCGTCGTCCGTGTACCACCGGCCGGAGCGAAACCCCTGGCCGACGTAGGCGCGGAGACCGATCTTGCCCGCCTGCTCGACGACCTCCTCGCCGTGGCCCCCGATCTCCATCACGGTGGTGGTGCCGGTGCGCAGCAGCTCGGCCATCGAGAAGGCGATCGCGGCGCGGCGGGCGTCGTCGTCCATCGCGGCGGAGCGGGCGGGCAGGAACTCGAACAGGCCCGAGAGGCCGAACTGCCGGTTGCCCCGGTCCTCGACGAAGCTCTTGTCCAGCGGCGACTCCGAGAGATGGGCGTGGGTGTTGACGTAGCCGGGGGTGAGGACCATCCCGGTCCCGTCCAACGTCTCGTCGACCTCGCCGTCGAAGCCGGTGCCGACGTGGACGATCCGGTCGTCCTCGACCACCACGACGCCGTCGCGCAGGTGGCGATGCCCGCCGTCCTGGTAGGCGACGACGTGAGAGGCGCGGATCAAACGACGGACCATGGCGGTTCCTCCGATAGCGTCTCGCGAACGGATACGGCACCCGGCTCCGCCGGTCACCGGTCGGGATCATACGCCCCGCGACTCCGCTCGTGACCCGGGGGCTTGGCAAGCGCCGATAGTGTACGTACACTATCGGCGACCCGCTCCGTCCCGCCTGTTCCGGTCCGTCGTGCGCCGCGCGGCACCGATGCCGCGCGGGGAGGGTTTGGCGTTGTCGCAGTGGCTGGGGGATCGGGGGATGGGCGCGGCGGGCGCCCAGGGGACGGCGCGGCGGCTGGTCGCCTTGGCGGTGGTGGTCGCGCTGACGGTCGGCGGTGGAGCGGCGGCGGTCGCGGCGCAGGACTCGGCGGCCGACCGGGCGCCGAAGACGATCACGATCGGGGAGTCCAACACCGCGGCGCAGCAGGAGGAACTGCTGGCCGCCTTCGGCGCGACCGCGGACGACCGGGTGACGACGGTCACGGTCGCCGACACGGCGGCGGCGATGGAAGGGATCTACGACCTGGCGGGGGTGGATTCGGCCTATTCCTCGACCGCCCTCGCCTGCCGGGCGGTCGGGGCCGGGTTGACGGTCACCACCCGCAACATCGAGGTCGTCGGGCCGGACCTCTACGCCCTGGCCCTCGTCACCGCCGGGATCGGCGACGCCGAGCTGGTTGTGGCCGCGCCGGACGAGGACCCCGCGTTGGGGATGACCGCGCTGACCGGGGTCTTCCGGACCTGGGACCTCGCCGCCTGCCCCGGCGCCGCGGCCGACGCCGACCGCCAACGGCTGGCCCTGGAAACCCTGGCCCTGACCGTCGCGATCGGCCAGGAGCAGGCGCCGGACGACGGCGTGACCCGGGCCACCCGCCTCGTCCTCGCCGCCCAGCAGGCGCTCGTGACCGAGCGGATCGCCGATCCGGCGGCGATCCGGAGGCTGGTCGCGGTCCAGGCGGCGGCCAGTGGGGTCCTCCTCGACGACGACCGGCGGGCGGAGTTGGAGGATTTGCTGGCCCGCCTCGCCGCCGCCGACCTCGATTGGGGCGCGTACGCTGGCGGCTGGACGATCTCCCGCGATCCCGTCGCCAACCGCGTCACGATGACCGGACGCCCCCGCGCCGCCAGAACCGCCGCGCGCGCCGACCCCGCGCCCGCCGACCCCGCGCCGGCCGCCGCCAGGACCGGCGTCGGCGGGGTCGCCGCCCTC
>CADCWE010000079.1 GCA_902806325.1 uncultured Thermomicrobiales bacterium
TCGGCTTCTCCTGGGGTCCGTCCGGCAACCAGGACATTATGTTCGGCTGCGCCTCCTACGAGGGCGGCTTCAACACGATGAAGTACTGCAACGAGGAGTACGACCGGCTGCACCAGGAGATGATCCGGGAGTTCGACGACGAGCGGCGGCGCGAGATGCAGATCCAGTTGTCGAACATGGTCAACGACGACGCGCCGATCGGGATCATCCGGTTCACGATCGCCAACACCGGCCACAACGTCCGGCTCAAGAACTACTACGCCAACGACTTCGGCTTCCTGTGGAGCATCCCCTGGGTCTACATCCAGGAGTAACCCTCCAGAATCGGCGGGGAGGGGGCGCATCCGGCGCCCCCTCCCCTTCCGCATTAACGCCGGGCGTGCCACAATCCGGCGACGCAAGCCGGACGTCGGAAGTCGGGAGTGACGGGGTCGCCAGTCGCAGTCGCGGTCGCTGGTCGGCAGAACGAGCGTTGTTCTTCCGGCCTTGGACTTCCGACTTCCGGCTGCCGACCGCCGAAAGGCGCCAGACATGGGACGCTTCGTCATCCGCCGCCTGCTGCAGATGATCCCGCTGTTGTTCGGGATCACGTTTTTGACGTTCGCGATCATCAACCTGGTGCCGGGCAGTCCGGTCACGGCCAGCGCGCTCAACCCGCGGATGCGGCCCGAGGACCGGGAGCGGATCATCGAGAATCTGGGCCTTAACGAGCCATGGCCGCAGCGCTACGTGCAATGGGTTGGCAACGTGCTGCAAGGCGATCTCGGGCTGTCGCTGAAAAATTCGATCCCCGTCACCGATACGATCCTCAGCGTGCTGCCGAACACGCTGCTTTTGACGGGGGTCTCGTTGGTGCTCGCGTTCGTGATCTCGATCCCGCTCGGGATCTACTCGGCGATCAAGCGCAACAGTTGGTTCGACAACACCGTGACCGTGGCGGCAACGGCCGGGTACTCGGTGCCGACGTTTTGGCTCGGCCTGTTGATGATCATCTTGTTCGGGGTCAAGTTCCAGCAGTGGGGGCTCTACAGCCTGCCGTTCGTCGGCCACCGCAGCCTGCGCGAGACCGGGTTCCTGGACCGGGTCGAGCACCTGATCTTGCCGGCCATCGCGTTGGCGGTGGTCGATCTGGCGGGCTGGACGCGCTACATCCGGGGCCAAATGCTGGAGGTGGTGCGGCAGGACTACGTGCGGACCGCGCACGCCAAGGGCCTCGCCAACCGGCGGGTGCTGTTCGGCCACGCCTTCCGCAACGCCCTGTTGCCGTTGATCACCTTGGTCGGGTTGTCCTTGCCGGGGCTGTTCGGCGGGGCCTTCGTGATCGAGACCATCTTCTCCTGGAACGGGATCGGTCGCCTGACCGTCAACGCCGCCAACGAGAGCGACTACACCGTGGTGATGGGCACGACGCTGATGTTCGCGCTGCTGATCCTGGTGGCGAACCTGATCACCGACATCGGCTACGCCCTCCTCGACCCCCGGATCCGGCTCGAATAATCGTCCGCCGACCTTCGGACCCGGCCCCGTCGCGGGCGCGGAGTGAGTGGGAGCAACCACCGCCATGGCCCAGCAAGCCCAGCAGTCCGAGATCCTGGCCTCCGACGCGGCGCTCGGTACCGGCACGTCGGTGGCCGATCGGGCCCGCGACAACGCCCTGGAGCGCGGCCGCCTGCGGGCGACCCCCGGGTTCTACAAGCGCGCTTGGCGCCGCCTGCGGCGGGACAAGGTGGCGATGGTCGGCCTGGTGATCGTGGTCCTGATGGTGCTCTTTTCGCTGTCGGCCGGCCTGATCTCCGAGTACGTGACCGGCTACTCTTACTCCCAGAACAATCTCCGGATGACGCTCCGGGCGCCGGGCGAGGACGGCTACATCCTCGGCACGGACGGGAACGGGCGGGATATCTTGACCCGCCTCGCCTACGGCGGTCGGGTCTCGCTGCGGGTGGCGGCCCTGGCGGCGATGGCGACGCTGGTGATCGGGGCGGCGGTCGGGTCGGCGGCTGGATTCTTCGGTGGGTTCATCGACTCGATCCTGATGCGGCTGGTCGACGTGCTGTTGGCGCTGCCGGGGTTGTCGCTGCTGATCCTGATCACCGCGCTCTACAAACCGGGGCCGATCCTGCTCGCGTTCGTGATCGCGGCGCTCGGCTGGGCGGGGATCTCGCGCCTGATCCGGGGCGAGGTCCTGGCGCTGCGGCACCGCGAGTACGTCGAGGCGGCCCGGCTGCTGGGATCGAGCAACACCCGGATCATCACCCGCCACATCCTGCCGAACGTGATGCCGATCGTGATCGTCTGGCTGTCGCTGGCGATCCCCGGCTTGATCCTGACCGAGGCGACGCTCTCCTTCCTCGGTCTGGGCGTGCAGGTGCCGATCCCGTCCTGGGGCAACATGCTGCAGGAAGCGAAGGACAACTACACCAAGAGCTGGACCGGGGTCTTCATCCCCGGGTTCGCGATCTTCATCACCAGTCTGGCGATCAACCTGCTCGGCAACGGGCTGCGGGACGCGCTGGACCCGCGGTTGAACAACTAGTGGGCGACGGGTCCTTGGCCGCGGCGGAAATCCCCCGAACCCCCCTTCCCCCCTTCCCCCCGAATCGGGGGGAAGGGGGGCTTCTCGCGCCCCCTTTGGCTCCCCCTTCCCCCCGCGGACGGGGGGAAGGGGGTTGGGGGGTCCGGGGGATTTCTTCGTGACCGCTTCCCCGATAGCCGACCCCGCCGACGAAACCGTGCCGAACGCGCGCCGCCTCTGGCCGCGCCTGCTGATCGGGGTGGCGCTGGCGGTCGTGGTGGCCTCCGCCTTGGCGTTGTTCGCCGACGCACGGGAATTGGGGCGGACGCTGCAAGGCTTCCCCTGGTGGCTGGCGGCGCCGGTGCTGGGGCTGACGCTGTTCAACTACCTGCTGCGGTGGGTGAAGTGGGAGCTGTATCTGCGGGCGCTCGGCGTCGAGGGCGTCGACAAGCCGACCAGCGGCCTGATCTTTCTCTCCGGGTTCAGCTTGTCGGTCACGCCCGGCAAGGCGGGGGAGATCATCAAGGGGGTGCTGCTGCGGCGGGTCACCGGCACCCCCCTGACCCGCTCGACCGCGATCCTGGCGGCGGAGCGGATCTCCGACGGGATGGCGATGCTGATTTTGGCCGGCGTCGGCCTGGTCCAGTTCTCGCAGGCGCGGCCCCTGCTGGTGATCGCGGCGGCCGGCGCGCTCGGGGCGGCGCTGGTGCTGCAGCGGCCGACCCTGGCGATGGCGGCGCTGGCGCGGCTGGAAGGGCTGCCGGTGATCGGGCCGCGGTTGCACCACGCGAAGGATTTCTTGGATGCCTCCGGGGTGCTGGTCCGGCCGCGGTTGCTGCTGGCTTCGGTGGCGTTGGGGACGGTCTCCTGGTTCGGGGAGTGCGTGGCGTTTTTCTTGATCTTGGACGGGCTGGGCATCCCCGCCTCGGGCCACCTGCTGCTGGTGGCGACGTTCGTGCTGGCGGTCTCCAGCATCGCGGGGGCGATGTCGCTCCTGCCGGGCGGGTTGGGGGTGGCCGAGGCCAGCGTGGCCGGTATGCTGTTGGCGCTCGTGGACGACGCGGCGATGGCGCGCAGCGTGGCGGCGGCGGCGACGCTGCTGATCCGCTTCGCCACGCTCTGGTTCGCGGTCCTGTTGGGGGCCGTGGCGCTGGCGATCGTCTACCGCCGGTTGGCGGCGCGGGAAGCCCGCGCGCCCGTTGCTCCGTCCGAGGCGCCCGTGTTGCGGCCACGCCAGGGATGATGTTCCGTTGACGCTCAGAGGAGTCTTCCGGTGATCGATTGTCCCAACTGCGGGACGAGCAATCCGCCCGACAGCAATTTTTGCGCGAACTGCGGCGCCGAGCTGTCCGCCGCCCGCGCCGCGGCGCCACCGATGGCGCGACCGGTCGCGCCGGCCGATCTGCCGGCGTTCGACCCGGAGTGGCGGATGTCGGATCCGGGGCCGCTGCCGGAGCCGCGGCGGCGGCGGACCTGGGTTTGGGTGCTGCTGGGGATCGTCGGGGCCTGTTTGCTGGTCTGCATCGCGCTCTTTATCTGGACGGCCACCGATTCCGGCCAAGCGACCCTGGAGGATTGGAGCACCCGCCTGGCGGAGGAGCAGGAGCGGGCGGAGTAGGGGGCAATGGTCGCCCCGGCCGCCCGGTGCCAGGCGGTGATGGCCACGATCGGAACGCCGCGCGTTCCCGGGTCACCACGGCGCGGGCAACACCCCCCCGGTCCGGTCGGCCGCGCCGGCGGACGCTACCCCCGGCCCCACGTTCGCGGGTCCCACCACCGGCGGCGGCGGCGACCCGCCATCGGGTCCGGCCATTGGCGGTCGCCGGGTTGCCGGTTGGTCCGGTCGCCGCCCATGCCCCGCCGGTTGCCGACCATGCCGAAGACGATGGCGCCGAAGAAGAGGGCGAACAAGACCCAGGCGAACCAGCCCGGTCCGGTGTAGCGGAGCCGGGTCCCGGTCGCGATCGAGAACACCAGCACGGTCGCCACGACCCCGCAGACCGCGAGCAGCAGGAAGCCGACGGCGTTGTCGCGGTCAAACACGGGCGGTGGCTCCTTCGCGGCGGGCGGCGGGGCGGACGGATCGTTGGCCCCAACAGTAGCGCATCCGGGACCGCCGCCGCGGCTCAGACCTCGAACCGCGGCGTCTCCCGGTTCAGGATCGCGGTCCGTGGGGTGACGGGCCAGACCGCCGCCAGTTCGGCGGCGAGCGCGGCGAGCAGCCGCTCGATGTCTTCGGCCGCGGATTCGTGCATCGCCTCGGCGACGATCAGGACCGCGCCGGTCGTTTCCCGGACCGCCGAATCGCCGCTCTGGCGATTCGTCCAACGCCGGGCGTGCGCCCGTCCGGCCTCGTCGGCGAAGATCACCTCGCGCGCGTCGGGGTGCTCGGTCTCGCCGGAAAACGTTGCGTAGCGTTCGGCGCCGGTGGCGTGGCGGACGTCGAGGTTCCCCGTGATCCGGGCGACGTCGAGCGCGGCCACCGGGATCGCGAACGCGAGCGAGACCGCGTTGCAGAGATCGACCAGCGGGTGGATCGGCGGCAGCGCCCCCTCCTTGCGGAAGCGCCGCAGCAGGGACTCCGCGGCGCAGCGGTACTGGGTCGGCTTCAGCCCCATCCGCGCGAAGGCGCGGCGCCAGGCCCGGATCTCCGGGAACTCCCCTTCCGAGGCGGTGGCGAGACGCTCCGCCGCGGTCCGGTGGAACGGCGCCAACCGGGGGCCGACCGCGACCGCAGGGGTGATCCCGTCGACGTGGAGCACGCCGGGGACCAGCTCCGGAAACGCTTGCCAGATCTCGTCCGAATGCCGGAACCGCATGCGCTTGCCTCGATCGCGCGAACCGGGTCGTCCTTGCTACCGCTCGGTGACCGCCAGCCTGGCCCCGAGCGCGACGAACGACCCGGCAAAGACCCGTCGCAGCCCGGTCATCACCCGCGGCCGGGAAACGAGGTGATTGCGCACCGCGGCGGCAAACACCCCGTAGGCGGCGAAGACGACGAACGTGGCCAGCATGAAGACGGCGCTCAACTCCAGCATCCGCGGCAGCGCGCCCGGCGCGCCGGCGGGCACGAACTGGGGCAGGAAGGCGAAGAAGAAGATCGTCAGTTTCGGGTTGAGGATGTTGATCAGGACGCCGGAGAGAATCACCCGCGACGCCGGGCGCGGGGCGGTCGCGGTCGCACCCTCTTCGACGACGAGGGCGCCCTTCTCCCGCAGCGTGGCCCAGGCCATGACGAGCAGATAGGCCACCCCCAGGTACTTGAGGGCCTGGAACGCCAACGTGCTGGTGTGCAGCAGGGCCGCCAGGCCCGTGATCGCCGCGACCAGGTGCGGCACGATGCCGAGGGTGCAGCCGACCGCGGCGACGACGCTGGCCCTGGCCCCGCGCGACAACCCGGCCGCCAGCGTGTAGAGCACACCGGTGCCGGGCGTTGCGACGACGACCAAGGTGGTGACCAGGAATTCGATGCTCACGATGGTCCTCCCGGCGCGGCGCCGCGCCCGGCGGCGAACACGCGCCTACGTCCCGGCCGGGGCACGGGCGGTGACGATCGGCTGGTGGTAGCCGACGGTTTCCGGTTCGTGCCAGCGGGTTCCGACGAGACCCGCCGCGTCGAGGGCCGTCGCCAGGTCGGCGCGGCCCAACGCCCGGTATTCGACCACGAAATGGTCGGCGCGCCAAGCCGCGCCGTCCTGGACCACCAGAAACTGGTGCAACCGGTAGCCGCGCCGGTCCGGGGTCCAATCCCAGACCTGGAACGCGATCCGGCGCCCGTCCGGATCGTCGAAGACCCGCGGCCCTTCGGCGCGGGGCGGGTCCAGGCGGAGCCGGTCGTAGTCGCGCAGGCTGGCCAGGAGCAGGCCCCCGGGGCGGAGCGTGGCGGCCATGTTCGCCACGGCCAGGCCCAGGTCGGCGTCGGTCAAGAGGTGGGGCAAGGCGTTGTCGCAGGCCAGCACGGCGTCGAACCGGTCGCCAACCCGGGTCGCCAACGACCGCAGGTCGGCGATGTCCGTCGTCAGCGCCACGCCCGCCGCCGCCGCTTCCCGCCGGAGGCGCGCGATCGCGGCGGGGCTGAGATCGGTGGCGTGGACCCGGTGCCCGAGCGCCGCGAGACCGATCGCCTGGGTGCCGATCCCGGCGGCGGCGTCCAACAGGGCGTGGGGGCCGGGGCCGAGCAGGTCGCCGATCAGACGATCCAGCACCGCGGCCTGGCGCCGCGCCGAGTCCGCCCAATCGGCGAAGAGGCGGTGGTAGGCCGGCGCCAGGGCGTCGTAGAAGGCGCGGGTCGGGTCGTCCACGGGCTGGTCCCCTATCCCCCCGGCCCGCCTGCTCCCCAACCTGAGGAGGAAGGAAGCGGCGCAGCACCGCCGAAGAACGGGAACACCCCTCCCCCCGCGTCGGGGAGGGGGCCGTTCCCCCTACTTGGCCAGGATCGTCTCGGTGACGGCGATCAGGTCCTCGGTCGGGTCGCCGTCGGCGGAAAAACCACCGACGCGGATCATCAGCGAACCGCTACGGACGTAGAGGACCACGTTGCGGCCGGCTTCGGTTGCTTCGAGCAACGCCCGGCTCTGGTCGCCGAGGTCCGCGACCTCGATTTCCTGCCAGGTCTCGCCCGTCAGGACCAGGTCGGAGAAGACGGCCAGGGCCTCGGCCGCGCTGTCCGGGCCGCCGAAGCGGTGGATGCTGACGTCGAGGAACCCGATCGCTCCCGGCGCCGGGGCGTCGCCTTCGGGGACCTGGAAGTTGCGGTACTCGTTGCCGCGCCACTCCCAGGCGGCCAACTGCGCGGCGGCCTCCTCGGCGCGGCCGAGGGCGTCGATCACGTCCTGCTCGCTGCGTTCCCCCTCGGTGCCGAAGACCAACCCGGCCGGAACCTCGTCATCGGTCGGGAGCAGCGCCCCGATCGTGCCGCTCGCGGCGGCGGCCCCGGCGCCGGGCGCGGCGTCCGACTCGTCCGCCGGCGAGACCGTCGGCGGCGGGGTCGGCTCCGGGGCGTTGGTCGGCGGCGGCGGCGGGGTGGCCGTCGGCGGGACGGCGGTGGCGGTCGGGGGCG
>CADCWE010000080.1 GCA_902806325.1 uncultured Thermomicrobiales bacterium
CGTATACCATGTTAAATGTAGCATGTCCACTCCAATGATACAGAACCAAAGATTTGCTTGATGATTTGCAATCGACCACGCGCTTTCCCGCCGCGCCGGCAGCCGCACCTCCTCCCGGACCTCGGTCTCGAGGGCGGCATCACTTCCCCGAGCGGCCGAGGCTGACGGAAGCGTAGCCCGTGGCCTCGTAGCGCGGGATCTGCTGCGGCTTCAGGCCCAGGCGTTCGGCCAGGTCGCGCTGGGTCAGACCGGCGGCGATCCGGGCCTTGACCCCCGCCTTTACCAGGGCGGAAGAGGAGTCGAGGTGCAGCACGGTCCTTTGGCCGGAGCGGAGGGCGTCGTACTCCGCCAACTCGGTCCGCAGGTCGGCGAGCTGACTGCGCAGCGCATCGATTTGCGCCTGACGCATCCGGGGGTCGGCCAGGTCGGCGCCAGTCGGGGCGTCGGTCAACTGCTCGACCGACCGGGCGAACCGCTCGGCCCAGGCGGTAGTGATGCGATACTGGAGGTGGTTCTCGATCACGGCAGGGTCCATTCGGTTCGGAAGCGCGGATCGCCGACGCCATGATATCGTTGTCTCCGGTGTTCGTGGATGGACGCATTGGTTCGCGGGGCGCGGCGCGGTATCGTCGGTGCGAAACGTCGGCATCGCCAGTTGGGCAGGAGCATGGCCATGGCCGCGACGGTCGAGGAACGGCTCAGCGACATCGAGGCGCGGATGGACGAGATCGAGGCGGAACTGGCACAGACCCGGTCGCGGGCGCGCAAGCACCCGGGCGTGACGATCGAGGAAGCCCGCGAGATCCTGAAGACCCCGGCCGAATACGGCCCGGAGGAAATCGCGTTGTTCCGCCGCGTCATAGGCAGCTTCGACGGACCCGAAGACCTCGCCGAGAACATGCGGGACTACCTTTACGGGGAGCGCGCGTGAACAACGGTCCGACGATCGGACCGCCGCTGTTCGTCGACGCCTCGGGTTGGATCGCTGCCTTTAATCGGCGCGACCGGCACCACCCTGACGCGCGCGGCGTGATCGACGCGTGCCTCGTGGATCGCCTGCGGATGGCGACGACGAACTGGACAATCTACGAAGCACTGTCGACGCTCAAGAGCCGGGTGGGGTGGCAACCGGCGTCGGATCTTTGGGAGCTGGTGTCGCGACCGAGAGCGGTCACCTTCGTCCAGGTCACCGAAGCGATCGAGGCGAGGGCGTTGGACCTGTTTCTCCGGTACCGGGACAAGACCTGGGGCGTGGTCGATTGCGCCAGCCTGGTCGTGATGGAGGAACTGGGCTGCCGGCAAGCGTTGGCCTTCGACCGGCATTTCGTGGAGGCGAGCCGGCAGCGCGGGTTCGTGCTGCTGCCGGAACGCTGACCTGGTGCGCGACCACGATGGTGCCTTGACCGGCCGTACGACCCGATGATCGTTCTCCTCAACGACCCCTTCGGGATCGGCAAGACCACGACGGCGCGGGCGCTCGTGCCTCTGCTGCTGGAGACCATGCTCGACGACCCCCAGCCGATCGGGGCGTTCGTGGGCCCCGTGGGCTATCCCGGCCCGAAGAGGCGATCGGCGGCGCGGGCGATCCCCTCCGCGTAGCGGGGGTCGGTCGCCCAGCGGCCGGACAGGTCGCCGATGGTCCGCGCGGTGCCGGCGCGGCCCGCCGACCGCGCGGCCTCGTACCGGGGGTCGAGCGGCAGATACGGCGCCAGCGGGTGGCCCGGCCCGATCTCGCCGGCGGCGTAGAGGTAGAGGTGGACGATCTGCGCCCGGGCCGCCTCCGTCCCGCCCCCCCAGGTTGGCGACGGCGCATCGGGGCCGGTGATGCCGATCCCGGCCGGGTTGAGGTGGTCGCCCCAGGCGGGCGACCTCCAGAAACCGGTCTCGTGGGCGGACTGGGCGACGACGACCGCCGGGTCGACCCCGATCGTTGGGCCGAGCCGGTAGACCTCGGCGACGTAGGCCCGCACCTCGGGCAGGCGCCGGGCGCCGGCGGCCTCGGCGGCGGCGATGGCCCACTCCGCCGTGCCGCGCGGCGACGCGAAGAGCGGGTCGCTGGGCGAGAATGCCCCCCCGCCCGCGGTCGGCGCCGTCCCGGCCCCGGTCAGCGGACCTAGGCGTCCCAGCCAACCGGCCACGCCGCGCGCGATGGCGTCGGCGATCCGGTCCGCCCGGTCGCCGCCCGCGAGCCGCGCGGCCTCGTCCGGGTTGGACAAAAACACCGGCTCGACCAGCGCCGCCGGCATCCGCGCCGCCAGCAGCCCGCCGTTCTCCAGTTGCTCGGTGCCGCCATCGCCGAGGTTCGTGCCGGGGGCCAGGTCGGCGGCGAGGACCGCCTGCATCGCCCCGGCGAAGGCGAGATCCTTCTCCGCCGCGCCCCAGAACGTTTTGGCGTAGTTCGGGTCGGGTTCGCCGAAGCTGTTGAGGTGGATCGAGACGAAGACGAGCGCCCGGCAGGCGTTGGCGATCTGGCCGCGCGGGGTGTTGCCAAGCGTCGCGCCGCCGCCGTCGTGGGTGAGGGCGACGGGGATCCCTTCGGCGCGGAGGAGGGCGGCCGTTCGGCGGGCGATAACGAGGACGAGGTCGCGTTCGACCAGGCCGAAGGCTTCGTTGACGGCGCCGGGCTCGGCGCCGCCGTGGCCCGGGTCGAGGACGACGGCGGCGCCGCGGGCCGGGCACGCCGGGAGGGTGCCGCCCAGCCGCGAGGCGAGCCCGCCGAGGGCGGTCGCGCCGACCAAGATCGCGACGACCGCGAGCGCCCGCGCCCGGGATGCCCGCCTCATCCAGCGACCGGTCGCCATTCGCGATGGTCCCTCCTCGGCTGACCCTCCGCCCACGGCGGGACGGGGGGCTACGCCGGATTGGCCCCGATCCGGCGGGTCGGCTGCAGAAGAGGCCGGCCCCCCGGCCCGCGGCGTGGGCCGGGACGGCCGCTCATCCGGAGGCCGGCGGGGAGAACGGGGGCGGCGACGACGCGGCGCCGGCCGGGCGGCGCGGGGTGGAGCCCCTCCCGGGGAGGGAGTATCTCAAATCCGACCGGGTCAGGGGGTTGCTGGGCCATCGGCGAGGGCGTCGGCGATGGCGTTGGCGGTGATGTCCCAGTGGGAAGCGTCCCAGGCGGCGGCGCCGTCGCGCAGCACTATCACCTGAGGCGATTCGTGGCGGACGCCGGTGCGCTTGGCGACGTCCTTGGCCAGGGCCTTGGCGCGGGCGACGTCGACCACCGCCACGTCCCGGCCGAGGTTGGCGACCTCCTGGTAGGCGACCAGGCTGATCGAGCAGAACGGGTCGTGCTTGAAGAGGACGACCGGTTCCGCTCCCGACCGCTCCCAGAGGGCGTCGAGGGCGTCGCCGTCGGCGACGGGGGTGAAGGTGGAGCGGGTGACCATGGGGGGGGCCTCCGGGAGGGGTAGGCGGTCGGACGAGACGACGAGAGAGGACTGAGGACTGAGGCGACGTGCTGCCGCCCATCACCTGCCGCCTACCGCTCGTCGTCGGGATCGGCGGGGGTCCGGGTGGTCGGGAATTCCGGGTCGGTGTTGAAGGGTTCGGCGGCGGTTTGGTCGAAGAGGGTGGAGTCGGCGCCGAGTTCGCGGTGGATGGTTGCGGGGTCCTCGCTGGAGACGATGCCGGCGCGGCGGAGGCTGGCCATGCCCTCGGGAGGGTCGGTCGGCGCGGTGTCAAGACTGGCGGGGGTGGACGGGTCGCGGTCGGTCACGGACATCTCCTTCGCCGGGCGAATTCGGTCGGATCACCAGATCGGGCGTGCAACCGCCGTGCCACAGGCGAGGCGGTGCCCGCATCGCCGGGTGGCCAGGTGGCACGGCCCGCGCGGCCGGCGATGGCGGTCGACCGTGTCCCGGCCGTTGGCCAGCCGCCGCGACCGCCTCGCCCGGCGGCGAGCGCGGGACCGGGATCACTCCGGTCGACGCTTCCCCGGGGTCGCCTCGGACGGCCGGTCGGTGGCGGAGCGGGCGCCAGAACCGGTCCCGCGCGGCGCCACGGTATCATCCCGCTCGCGGCGACCGGAGGGGGAGTGGTGGACGGACCGAATCGGCTGGAGCGCGGGCTCGGGGCCGCCCTCGAAGGGGCGATCCAGCGCTCGGTCCGCCGCACCGGCCGCCTCGTGCGCCCCGCCGAGGCGGCCTGGTTGGTCGGCCCCGTCGGCACCTCCACGATCGGGCCCGGCTTCGCCGCCGCCTACGCCCGCGAGGCCGGTCTCGCCGTCGCCGCCGACGCCCCCGGACTGGGCCTGCTGCCCGACGCCGGCCTCCTCCGCGGCCCGGGCTTCGATCCGGACCGGCTCCACCCCGCGGTGCGCGGGTTCTACGAGCGAACGGCGGACCACCGGCTGGAGGTCTGGGCCCAGTGGCGCGGGCCGCTGGCCCCCTTTGCCCACACCCTCGTCTACCTGGTCTCCCGGTCCATCGAGCAGCTCAACCTGCCCCGCGCCCCGCTGGAGACGAGCCGGGGGATCTCCAGCGAGTTGACGCGCCTGAACGACCCCCGGACCGGCGACCCGGTCTGCACCGCCTGGCTGCGCCGCGCCCGCGCCACCGGCCGCGTCGTCTTTGCCGGCTTCTACGGGGTCGCCGAGCCGCCGTTGGCCGCCGGTCCCTGCGTTCGGGTGGTGTTCCCGCTGCCCGGGGGATCGGCGACCGTGCTCCTCCGCCCCGAGCACCGGCCCGGCGGCGGCCTGTGCCTGGTCTCGGCGGGCCGCGGGTTCGGCGACGCCGGCTACTACCGCGTGCACCGGGTCGGCGCCGATGTCCTGCGTGTCCGCCGCCTGCCGCTGGACGAGACGATCGCGGTCTCCGTCGACGGGGACGGGGTCCTGCGGACCGACCACGCCTTCCGCTTCGGCCCGTTCCGGTTCCTCGACCTGCACTACAAGATCGCCCCGGCCGCGCCCCGGTCCGCCCCGTAGGGAATCGGCCCGGGCGCCGGCGCCGCCGCCCACCGGCCGCGGGCCACGGGCGGTGCCACGCCGGACGGTCACCGGCGCCGTCGGGACGACGGCGCGGCGGGGTCGGGGGAAGCGGCGTCCGCGGCGTGCCCGGGAACGGACCAGGGGACGGGGTCGAGATCGCGGAGGAAGGCGGCGACGCGGGCGGCGACGGCGGTGGGGCTGTTGTCGGCGAGGGCGTGTCCGGCACCGGGGACGGTCGCCAGCCGGGCACGCGGGAGGCGGGCGGCGACGGCGCCGGCCCAGGGAGCGGTGCAGATCGGGTCCCGTTCGCCGCGGAGGACGAGGGCGGGGGCGCGGACCAGGGAAAGCCGGTCCGCCATCGGGTGGGCGAGGAGGTGGCGGAGGGTGCGCCAGAGGCGACGCGGACCGGCGCGGAGGTCGTCGGCCGGGTGGACGGCGAGGATCAGCGCCGGGCGCTCGCGCGGGACGTCGCGTAGGGTGGCCCAGAGCAGGCGGGGGAGGGCGCGGTTGGCCGGGTCCGGGCTGGGGCCGAGGAGGACGACCGCGGCGACCCGCTGCGGGCGCAGGATCGCCAGTTCGACCGCGATCTGGGCGCCGAGGGACGCCCCAACGAGGGCAACCGGCTCCCCGCCCGGCAAGGTCTCGTCCAGCCAGGCGGCGAGCAGCGCGGCGAGACCGGCCACGTCCGGGACGCCCGGCGGCGCCGCGCTCCGGCCGAACCCCGGCAGGTCCGGGACCAGAACCCGGTGCTCCGCGGCGAGGACGCAAGCGGTCGGCAGCACCGAGCGCCCGGCGGCGGCGAGGCCGTGGACCAGGACGACGGGCGGACCGGCGGGACGTGCGAGGCCACCGACCCGGGCGTGGACGCGGCGGCCGGCCACGGCATTCCAGCGGGTGGCGAATTGCACCGGTTGCGTCACCCGCCGGATTGGAGGGCGGTGACCTCGGTGGCCTGTTGGATTTGGTCCAGGACCTCGCCGGGGACGGCCTTCGACGGGCGGGCGGTGACGGCGCGGACGGCGGCGGGGTCGAGCTTGGGCACCCGGTCGGCGGTCAGGAGGCCGTTGGTTTCCTGCTCGGTGTCGGTCAGTTGGGTGTAGCAGAAGCCGGCCAGGGCGGAGGAGTCGAGGACCGCGTCGAGCAGGGCGGTGTAGTGGGCCAGGAAGGCGGCGGCGTCGGCGGCCTGACCGTAGCCCCACCATGGGGCCGCCGGATCGGGGGCGAAGTTGATGCCGCCGAACTCGGTCAGCATCACCGGTTCCCCGGTGCGGGCGATCCCCGGCAGGCCGATGTTGCGGTGCAGGGGTTGGACCAGGCGCAGGGTCCGCTCCATCGTCTCGTGGCTGGCGTAGCGGTCGCGGATCGCGGCCGGGTCGTGGGTGTAGTCGTGGACGCCCCAGACGTCGGAGGCGATGTGCTCCCAGCCGTCGTTGCCGATCGCCGGGCGGGAAGGGTCGAGGGCGCGGGTCAGGTGGTAGAGGGCGCGCACGAAGTCGCGTTGGGCGGGGTCGGTTTCCAACGCGGGGACGCCCCAGCTCTCGTTGAGCGGCATCCAGGTCACGATGCAGGGGTGGGAGTGGTCGCGGCGCAGGACCTCCAGCCACTCGCGGGTCAGGCGCTCGACGGCGGTCGGGGAGAAGACGTAGGCGTTGGCCATCTCGCCCCAGACCAGGAGGCCGAGCTTGTCGCACCAGTAGAGGAAGCGGGGGTCTTCGACCTTTTGGTGGATCCGGACGCCGTTGAAGCCGAGTTCCTTGACGAGCTCGACCTCGCGCCGCAGGGCGTCCGGCGACGGCGCGGCGAGGTGCGATTCCGGCCAGTAGCCTTGCTCCAGGACGAGGCGGGGGTAGTAGGGGCGGCCGTTGAGCAGGAAGCGGCCGCCGGCGACCGCGCAGGAGCGCAGCCCGGCGTAGCTGTGGACGATATCCAGCTCGGCGCCGGTTTCGGGGTCGAGCAGCGCCAACTCGGCGTCGATCAGGTTGGGGCGGCGGGGGGACCAGAGGACGCGGTCGCGGCCCATCACGACCCCGCCGGGTTCGATCGCGAAGGCGCGGCGCAGCTCGGCGCGCTCGATCCGGATCGTGTCCTCTTCCAATAAGGCGCCGCGCAGGGAGAGGCGGACGCGGAGGGCGAGGGGGCGATCCGGGGCGGCGTTTAAGGAAAGCCCGAGATTCAGCAGGCCGCGGTCGAGGTCCGGGGTCCAGCGGACATCCGCGATGAAGACGCGCGGCAGGGGTTCGAGCCAGACGCTTTGCCAGATGCCGCTCGTGCGGTGGTACCAGATCTTGTGCGGCGTGGCTTCCCAGTCCTGCTTGCCGCGCGGTTGGGCCAGGTCGTGGGGTAGGTCCTCGGCCCGGACGACCACCGTCTGCGCGTCGCCGGGCAGCAGCACGGGGGCGATGTCGGCCGCGAACGGCGTCTGGCCGCCCTCGTGGCGCGCCACCAGGCACCCGTTGACCCAAACCTCGGCCCGATAATCGACGGCGCCGAAGTGGAGCCGCAGCCGCTCCGGGCGGTCCACCTGGTCCACATCGAAGGTCCGCCGGTACCAGACGACGGGGTGGAACGCCGGGTCGTGGATCCCGCTGGCCGCGGACTCCGGCGGGAACGGCACGGTGATGGCGCGGTCGAAC
>CADCWE010000081.1 GCA_902806325.1 uncultured Thermomicrobiales bacterium
TCCGTGCCCGCCGCGAGGTGGCCCTCAAAACCCTGCGCGCCGAGTACCGGCGGGACCCCGAGTCGCGCGCCCGGTTTCGCCAGGAAGCCCGCGTGATGGCGTTCCTGTCCCACCCGAACATCGCCAAAGTTTACGACGTCCACGAGGACCCCGAGGCCTCCTGGGTCGTGCTCGAGTACGTGCCCGGCCGATCGCTGAAGCAAGTGCTGGCCGAGCGCGGTGCCCTCCGGCTCGGGGAAGTCGCCGACATCCTCGATCAGATCGCCGGCGCCCTGGCCCACGTCCACGCGCAGGGGTTGGTCCACCTCGACATCAAACCCCAAAACTTGATCCTGGAGCCGAACGGCACGGTCAAGTTGATCGACTTCGGCCTCGCCCAACCGGCCGGCCGGACCCAGGAAAGCATCAACGGCACCACGTTCGGCACCGCCGCCTACCTCGCCCCGGAGCAGGCCGGCGGCGAACCGGTCGACGCCGCGACCGACGTCTACGCCCTCGGCTGCGTCGTCTACGAACTGCTGACCGCCCAGCCGCCGTTCCCCGGCACGGGACCCGGCACGATCAAGAACGACGTCATTCGCGCCCACCTCGACACGCCCCCCCCGCCGCCGTCCCGCGCCCGCCCCGATCTCGATCTGCCGCGATGGGTCGACGACGTGGTGCTCTGGGCGCTGGCCAAGCAACCGACGAACCGCTACCGCGGCGCGGCGTCGTTTGCCCGCGTCTTCCGCGCCGGCGTCAACGGCGAAGGCATCGACAGCATCAGCACCACCGCCCCGATGGCCCTGGTCGATGTGCCGCTCGCCCGCCGCGCCGTGCCGACCATCCCGGCTGCCCGCCCGGTCGTCGCCTCGGCACCGGCCACCGCCCCGGCCTCCCAACCCGCCGCGTCCGGCCGGATTGCGCGTCCCGCCCCGCTGGCCGCCGCCTACCGCGCGGGCGGACGGGCGGCGAAACGCGGCCGTCGCCTCCGCCGCTCGCTGTGGCGCCTGACCGTTCTCTTCGCCGCCGCCAACCTCGTCCTTGCCGCCATCCTCTACCTCTCTCAGGGAGCGGACGCCCTCGTCGGCCGCGATCCGGTCCTCCAACCCGGCGCCCGTGCCGAGGTCGTGACCGACCAACTCAACGTCCGCCTCGCTCCCGACCCCAATAGCCCGATCCAGATCACCCTCGAACGCGACGCTACCGTCTCCATCGGCGGGCCGTCCGAGCCCGGCGCCGATCTGGTCTGGTGGCCGGTTACCGTGCCGCGCGGCGACCTGACGCTCCGCGGCTACGTTTGGGCCGAGGGCATCCGCGCCGCGCCGGATCGCCCTGCGTGGGTGGATGGAGCGATGGAGCGTGCCGGTGGGGCGACCGAGTTCGTTCGGGACGCGCTCCGTCTCTAACGTCGTCCCGTGAAGTCTCCTTGACGGCCGCTTTCGCCGGCTGGTCCGGCGCCGACCGACCATCCGGGATGTCCACCACCGGCGGCTGTCCCACGCCGTGCGCGGGACGCCGGAGTGGCCCCCGCCCGACTTAGTGTCATCTTGACAACAACTCCCCGCTCCCCTATGCTTCCCCAACGACAAGGAGCCAAACGGACGCGGCCGAACGGCGTCGCGGACCCGGTTCCCGCCCCCACCGGCCCGTCGCCAACGCCGTCGACGCCCGCCGGCAAGGAGTCCTCGATGGTCCTCGATCTGCAACTGGACCGCGGCCTGCGCGACCGCGTCGCGGGCACCGCGCTGCTCGACGAGGCGGTTCCGTCGCCCCGGCCGTCCTCCTGGTTGCTGGCACCGCAACTGGAAGCCGCCGCCTGCGTGCCCGAGGAAGGGACCGGCGCCTACGATCAACTGCGCCGCTACGGCGTCGGTCCCCTGCGCCAGGAGCGCATCCCTCGCGCCTACTTCAGAATCGACGCCGCCGAGCGCGACGCCCGGATCTGGGACCTGCGGCGCCGGCTCGGCGACCGGCTGGTCGTCCTCGGCCACCACTACCAGCGCGACGAGGTGATCCAGTTCGCCGATTTTCGGGGCGACTCGTTCAAGCTCTCGCAGCAGGCCGCGGGTCGCCCGGACGCCGAGTTCATCCTCTTCTGTGGCGTCCATTTCATGGCCGAAAGCGCCGACATCCTCTCCGGCCCGAACCAGACGGTGATCCTGCCCAACCTCGAAGCCGGGTGCTCGATGGCGGACATGGCGAAGGCTGACGACGTCCAGGCCGCCTGGGACGCCCTCGGCGATCTCGGAATCTCCGGCCTCGTGCCGATCACCTACATGAACTCCGCCGCCGCCCTAAAGGCCTTTTGTGGCCGCCACGGCGGCATCGTCTGCACCTCGTCCAACGCCGGCCGGGTCTTCGACTGGGCGTTCGAACGGGGCGAGAAATTGTTCTTCTTCCCGGACGAACACCTGGGCCGCAACACCGGCGTCAAAAAGGGCATCCCGACCGACAAGATGGTCGTCTGGGACCCGTTCCTGCCGCTCGGCGGTAACACCGCCGAGGCGCTGCGGGACGCCGTCGTCATCCTCTGGAAGGGCTATTGCTCGGTCCACGCCCGCTTCAGCGTGGAGCAGATCGAGGTCGCCCGCGCCGCCCACCCGGGTGTCAACGTGATCGTCCACCCGGAGTGCCGCCTGGAGGTGGTCCAGGCGGCGGACTGCGACGGCTCGACCGAGTTCATCATCGATACCATCCGCGCCGCCGCGCCGGGCACCACCTGGGCCGTCGGCACCGAGATCAACCTGGTCCGCCGCCTCGATGCCGAACTGCCGGACAAGCACGTGTTCTGCCTTGACCCGGTGATCTGCCCCTGCTCGACGATGTACCGGGTTCATCCGGCCTACGTGCTCTGGACGTTGGAGCACCTGGCGTCCGGGCAGACCGTTAACCAGATCCGGGTCGAGCCGGAAATCGCCCGCGACGCGCTGGTGGCGTTGGACCGGATGCTGTCGGTGCCGTAGCGATGGCGGCCGGCCCGACGCCACCGACCGCGGCGTGGCCGCCCGTCTTCCAAACCCCGAGGATCCGGATCGGTCCAACCCGGGTCAGGACGGTTTCTGCACCGTCCCCCCGACCCAGATCCGGGTCCCGGTGGTGCTGACCCACCAGCGGCGTTCGCCGCGCACGTTGACGCCGTTGATCCAGTAGAGCGCCTCGAACGTGTCGCCCTGGGTCAACGGCCGCCGGGTCTCCGGCGCGCTCGGGTCGGCCCACTTGCGGCAGTGCAGCACCGGCTCCGCGACCTCGACGGTTTGGCGGGCGGCGTGGAAGAGCACGTCCCGGATCTGCTTATTCGAGCCGTCGAACTCCGGTGGCCGGCTTGGTTTGACGAACCGGGTCCGCGGTTCGATCGGGACCTCCCGTTGCGGGTCGACGGGGTCGTCGTGGTGAGGCGCTCCTCCGGTGGTCCCGGTCTGGGCTTCGCGCATGATCTGCTTGACCCGCTCCCGGTACTGGAGCGTCAAGTTCTTGACCGCCGGGAAGGGGCAGTCCTTGACCCCGGTGAACTCGCGGTGCTGGAGCTGGGTCACGATGCCCAGGGTCGGGTGGCTCGGGAAAACGTCCCACGGCACCCGCGCCTGGTCGTGCCAGTAGGCGACCAGTTGGCAGAGGCTTTCGAACTGGGCGTCGCTGACCGGGGTCTCCGGCTTGCCGTGCCACGTTTCGTTGCTCCAGCCGCTCAGCTCGATGCTGACCAGGTCGCGGTTGACCGCGTTTTGACCGCAGGTGTCGAAGAAGATCCGGCCGTTCTCCTTCAAGCCGTTGGTCTTGCCGTTGGCCCACGGCGACCGGTTCGCCGAAACGCCCGGGTGGGGGGCGCCGGTCGGGTCGTTCCAACGCCAGATCGCGCCGTCGAGGTCGCCGTCGATGGCACCCCCGATCACGTAGTCGGTCATCGCCCGGCAGCCGCCCCAATTGGCGGCTTCGGCGGTGTCCGGGTCCGGGCAGGCGAACTTGTTCCCGTCCGGCACGGAGCGCAGCCAACCGTCGGTACCCACCAGCGGGCCGTCCAAACGGTGGACGCAGGTCCCGACCGGGTTCCGCTGCCCCAGATCGTCGTAGGCGACGGTGGCGTGATCGGGGATCAGGTGGTCTTCGAACGGCGGGTGCGGCACCCGGCCGAAGACCACGTCGCCGGTCGCCCGGTCCTCGGCCTCGTCCGACTCCAGGATGTCCTGCCACTCGGTCATGTTGGCGATGACGCGCCTGATGTACTCCTCGGGTTTGTTGGGGCCGATCGTGCCGGTGTTGGGATCGGACGCCGGCGCCCATCGTCGGATGATCGGGCCGATGGTTTGGAGGCGCTCTTGGTGGTAGACGAAGGCGGGGTCTACCAGCCGAAAGGCCAAATCGCGCCACCCTTCCGCCCAGCTCGGGTAGCGGACGAAGTTGCCGAGGTCCGCGGTTTGGAAGACGTCGCCGATCCCCGTCCGGCTGCTGCGGGTGTTCCCGGGGCTGAAGGTGCCTTCGGTGAAGCAGATGCCATCGGTGCCGAATTGGCTCTCCTGGTGAAAAATGGCCAGGGCGAAGAGCGGGTCGACGTTCTCGGCGACCACCGCGTCCCAGCCAGCTTCGGCCTCGTCCCCGGCCGGACTGCGGTGCTCCCGCAAGATTGCCCCGAACGTCTCCCGGCCGATCCGGGGCGCAACTCCGACCACGAGCAGCGTCTCGTCGATCGCCATGGCGTCGTGCTCCTTCGCGCGCCGGGGGGAGCCACGCCCCCCACGAAATCCCAACCGATCGCCGCCGTGCGGGTCAGGCCCTTGTCTTGCACCGCCACCGATAGCGGTATCCTACGCCCGTGGCGACGTCGCTGCATCCGCAACAATACGCATTCGCGGAGCGCGATCCGGGCAGCCCGCAACCCGCAGCCACCCGGCCGTCCGGAACGCGGTCGGCCACCGACCGCGCGGTTTCCACCGGCGCCCGGCGGCGCGGATCGGAGACGGCACCCTGGGACGATCGCCCGAACGAATCGGAAAGGGTGGCGATGCGCGATGACCCACGCACCCACGCGACCAGACGCCGCCGGACGTCGCACGCCGCCGCCCCGCGCGATCGCGGCCGTCCTGGTCGCCTTCGCGGCGACGCTCCTGGGCGCGGTTCCGACCCACGGCCGCGATGCGGCGACACCGTCCGCGACCGTCGCCACCCCCTCCGCCTCGCCGACGCTCACGATCGGCGGCGACCGGATCGTGCGCCTGGTCTCGGATCCGTCGGCAACCGGCCCGCTGGCGGTGATCGGAGGGCGCGGACTCTATCGCAGCGGCGACGGCGGAGCCACCTGGCACACGGCGGGGCCGGTGCCCCCCGCGCCGGAGGTCGTCGCCGCGGGGGACGATGCCGAGCGTCTCATGGCCGGCGGTGACGCGGTCTGCGCCGATGAACCGACGGCCGAACCGCTTTGGGGTTCGACCGACGGCGGGGCCACCTGGGACGAGATCGGCGGGAGCGCCGGGATCGCGCCGCTGGCCACCTGGGCGGGGGCCGGCGTGGCGCTCGGCGTCGCCTGCGACGGCCTCCGGTTCTCCGCCGACGCCGGACTAACCTGGACCGCCGGCGACGCCCTCGGGGGTGAGGTCGTCGTGACGTCGGTCGCGGTTCCCGACGCCGCCCGACCGGCCGCGGTGCTCGCCCTGACCGGGGGACGCGGCTCGGGCGTGCTGCGCGCCGTGGACCTGACCGACCCGGCGGCGCCCGTCCTCCGCCCCCCCGCGCGAACGTTTTGGGGTACCGGCCAGATCGCCGCGCTCGGTCCCTGCCGGCTGCTCGGTCTCGCCACCGGTGTCGCCGTCAGCGGCGACCAAAGCGTGACCTGGACCTCGTCCCGCGTGGGGATCGAAACGGCGACCGTCTCCGTCGATCCGAACCTGGCGCCGATCCCGGCGGCGGAACTGGAGCGCGGGTTCGGCATCACCGCCGTTGCCTTTGGGGACGACTGCGCGCGCCAATTCCTCGGCACCGGCCGGGGGTTGTTCGCCTCCGCGGACGGCGGCGCAACCTGGGACCCGGTCGCCGGTGCGGACGCCTCCGTCCGGGCGTTGGCGGTCGGCACCGACCGGGTGCTGGTCGAAACCGGGGATGGGGTCGTCGTCTTGCCGATCGCGACGTGACCGCGGTCGACTACCCCGGCGCCCGAACGCCGCGGATCGCCGCCGTTGGCCTGGCGTCGTGGGACCGCCTGCTGGTGGTCGATCGCCACCCCGAACCGGGCGGCTACGCGGTGGTCCAACGGGAAGCGTCCCTGCCCGGCGGGACCACCACCAACACCGCCGCCGCCTTGGCCCGGCTCGGGGCGGCCGTCAATCTGGTTGCTATGGTCGGCGACGACGACGCCGGGCGTGCCCTCCGCGACGCGATGATCGGCGAGGGCGTGGATTGCCGCTGGTTGGGCTGCCGCCCCGGCGAACCGACCGACGCCGCGACCGTCGTCGTTGCCTCGGACCCGCCGGAGCGCACCATCTACTGGCATCAGGGCGCCCAACTCGTGCGCGGTGACCGGCTCGACCTCGCCGCCGTCTTCGGCCACGACCTGGTGCTGCTCGACGTCGCCGACGCCCCGTTGCGCCGCTTCCTGGTCGATCTCCCGGCCCACACCGCGCCCGCGACGCGCCTCCTGGGCACGCTCACCTACCTGGCCGATGCCGATATCCCCGACGCGCTCGACCTCGCCCTCCGCCACGACGTCATGGTCGGCAACGAGCGCGAATGGCGGCACCTGACCGGAACCGCCGACCTCGACGCGGCCACCCAGGCGATCCGGACCCGGATGCCCGGTTCCACCTTGCGTGCCGCCGTGGCGACCCGCGGCGCCGCCGGGTGCCGGGTCTGGACCCGCGGCGAAACATGGGACCTGCCGGCGTTCCCGGTGGCCGCGGTCGACACCACCGGTGCCGGGGACGCGTTCACCGCCGGAATCGCCTACGGCGTTGCCCTGCGTTGGCCGTGGCCGGCCGCCGCGCGCTTTGCAAACGCCGTCGGTGCCCTCTCCACCCGCGCCCTGGGTGGCCAAGCCGCGCTTCCCTCCCCGAGGGAGATGATCCATCTCATGGCCGAACATGCGACCGAATGGGATGAATAGATATTGAACAATCTCCAAGCAGTGTGGCGCAAGGATTGCGTAGATCGGTCTGTGCGAGTAGCAGGAGCTGCTCTCAATAGATGCTTAACGGAGGAGAAGACGCCATGCAGTCGGTTAGCGAGCGTATTCTGCAAGCGGTCGCTGAAGAACGTCAGCGCATTGCCTCGCGGCGCGGGTTTCTCAAGCGCTCGGCCACCCTCGCCGGCGGTGGCGCACTGGCGGCGGCGTTCGTCGGCGCCCCGTTCGGACCCGGCCCCCGGGCGACCCTGGCCCAAGACTTTACCGACGACCTGGACATCCTCAACTACGCCCTGACCCTCGAACTCCTGGAGGCCGACTTCTATTCCCGGGGTCTCGACGAGTTCGGCGACGAGGACTTCGAAGAATTCTTCGGCGACGACGAGGACGACAACGAGGACGAAACGCCCGAGGCCCTCGAGGACGTCAGCACCGGCGCCTACATCCGCGAGCGCATCGTCGACATCGGCGAGCACGAGGACGCCCACGTCGAGTTCCTCACCACCGCCATCACCGACCTCGGGCTGGCCCCGGTCGAGGGCGGCGAGTTCGACTTCGGCGACGCCTTCGACAGCATCGAGAACTTCCTCGAAACCGCCGCCGCGCTCGAAAACACCGGCGTGTCGGCCTACCTCGGCGCGGCGCCGTTCATCTCCGACCCCAACATCCTCGCCGCCGCGGCCACCATCGCCACCGTCGAGGCCCGGCACGCGGCCTACCTCAACCTCCTCAACGAGGAGACCCCATTCCCGGACGCCTTCGACGAAGGGCTGACCCGCGAAGAAGTCCTCGCCATCGCCGACGACTTCATCGTCACCCTGCCCGCTGCAGACGCCACGGCCGCCGCCGACGACGACACGGACGACGCGGAAGCCACCGTCGCCACCGACGATGCGACCGTGGCAACCGACGACGGCGGCGATGACACCGACGACGATGACGACGCCACCGAAGCCCCGGTCGAGGAGACCGTCGAGGCGACGGTCGAGGCGACGGTCGAGGCGACGGTCGAAGCGACCGCCGAAGTCACCGAGACGGCCGCCCCGTAACACGATCGCCGCGAGTGTCGAACCGATTGCCGTGACCGTTGAGACACGGATCGGGCGGGCGGCGCCCTCGGAGAGTCCGAGGGCGCCGTCGTCGCGTCGGCCGCGTACGAACGCCGTTCTTTGTGGTATCGTAGCGTTCCCGCAGCGTCCCCGCGCCGCTCGATTCGCGCATCCAGCGATTCGCGGAGGACCCCACCGATGCCGTCGTCCCTCCCTCGCGCCCTGGCGTCCCCCATCAGCCGCCGCGCCGCGCTCCGCGGGCTTTCCGCCGCGGCAATGCTCGCCGCCATCGCACCCGGCGGTGCTGGGGCCGCCCGTAAGCCGGCGCCGGATCCGGTCCGCGCCATTTACATGAACCCGGAGATCACCACCGATCGTGCCGGCTTCGACCGCCTGGTGGCGCTGATCGAGCGCACCGAACTCAACGCCCTGGTGCTCGACATCAAAGAGGCCGCCGTCCACTACGACACCGGCGTCGCGTTCTTCCGCGACGCCGGGGCGGTGGTACCCCGCTACGATGCGCCGGAGTTGATTTCCGCCCTCCACCGCCGCGGCATCCGCGCCATCGCCCGCCTCGTCTGCTTTAAGGACCCGGCCACGGTTGTCGCCCGGCCCGACCTCGCGATCCGGGACCAGTTCACCGGCGAACCGTGGCGCGACGGCGGGGGAGAAACCTGGCTCAACCCCTTCTCGGAGGAAGTTTGGGACGCCACCGTTGACCTCGCCGCCGAAGCCGCCAAGATTGGCTTCGACGAGATCCAGTTCGACTACGTCCGCCTGCCCGACGGCGACCTCTCCGGCGCCGACTTCGGGCCGATCACGTACGACTACGACGCCCGCACCGGCGCCATCGCGGGCTTCCTCGGGTTGGCCCAGCAGCGCCTGGTCCCGTTGGGCGTGGACCAGTCGGCCGACATCTTTGGTTACACCCTGCTCGTCGACGACGACCTGGGCATCGGTCAGGACGCCGACGTGCTCGCGCCGCTGGTGGATGTCTTGTGCCCGATGGTCTATCCCTCCCACTTCCCGGAAGGCAGCATCGCGGTCCCCGGTCACCCCAACGACTTCCCCGGCGAAACGATCCGGATCAGCATGGACTCCGGTGCCGCCAAATTCGGTGACGCCCGCCAACTCCGCCCCTGGCTCCAAGCCTTCTCCCTGCCCTGGCTGCGGGAGTACACCGCCGCCGACGTCCGCGCCCAGATCGACGCCGCAGACGTCGCCGGCACCGGCGGCTGGATGCTCTGGGACCCGACCAACCTCTACCAAGAAGAGGCACTCGCGCCGGCCTGAGTCCTCGGCGTGGTCCTCGCGATCCGTCATTCCGAACGAAGCGAGGGCTTTGTTGCGCGGCGAGAATGAGATTTCTCGCTTCGTTCGGCATGGCCCGGTGAACTCGGGGGTTCGCACGCGGTTTCGACCCCACGACCCTATGGTGTCTCCTGCCCCAGCGGGAAACGCTCCGATCGTATTGGCGCGGCTTCTACGTCCGTCGGAATTCTGATCCTTAGTTGCCAGTCACCCCGCCGCTCTCGCAGACCCGCCGCCCAATCGCGTGCCCTCCCGCGGACCTGCTGGCCCGCCACTTTGCACTAGAATGCCCCGGTCCGACCGCCCGGCCCTCGGCCTGTGGCCCGGCAACGGAGACGCCAGCGCGACCGGGGAGCGGGGATGGCACGGCTCAGCTTCGGGATCAAGACGGCGCCGCAGCACACGACCTACGAGGAGATGCTGGCGGTCTGGCGGGAAGCGGACGAGATTCCGGCGTTCGAACACGCTTGGCTGTTCGACCACTTCGCGCCGATCAACGGCGACCTCGACGGGCCGTGCCTGGAAGGCTGGACGACGCTGACCGCGTTGGCGACGCAGACGACCCGGCTCCGGCTGGGGCTGATGGTCGTCGGCAACACCTACCGCCACCCGGCGGTGCTGGCGAAGACGGCGGCGACGGTCGATGTGATCAGCGGCGGGCGGCTGGATCTCGGCCTCGGCGCCGGCTGGAACGTCTACGAGCACGAGAGCATGGGCATCCCCCTCTACCCGCCGGGCGAACGCATCCGCCGCTTCGGCGAAGCCTGCCAAATGATCAAGCTGCTCTACACCCAACCGACCGCCGACTTCGACGGCCGCTACTACCAACTCAACGACGCCCGTTGCGACCCGAAGCCGGTCCAAACCCCGTGGCCGCCCTTCGTTATCGGCGGCGGCGGCGAGAAGCTGATGCTGCGGATCGTCGCCGAGCACGCCGATGTCTGGAACTTCGCCGGCGGCACCGCCGAGGAGTTCGCGCGCAAGGTCGGCATCCTGCACGAGCACTGCGCGGCGGTCGGTCGCGATCCGGCCGCGATCACGCTCTCGATGCAACTGCGGCTCGACTACGACGACTTGGCGGCCGCCACGCGGACGCTCCAACAGTTCGTCCAGGCCGGCGCGACGCACCTGGTGCTCTACCTGCCGCCGCCGTTCCCGGACGGCATCGTCCGGCGCCTGGCGGATGAGGTCGTCGCCGCGGTGCGCGGCTAACCGTTGGCGGCATTGGATCACCAACACGCTCGACCGATCTCCTCGCCGATCGCGGTGCGAGCGGTCGCCGGTTCCCCCGCGGAGACTCCGCGCGCGGCCCTGACCGCGCGGGTCAAGCGCCTCGCGGCCGAGCACGGCCTTTCCGTCTCCGCGGTCACCACGGCCGGGGCGTTCCCGGAGCTGGCCGAGCGGCTGGAGCGCCACATCACGGCCGGGCACGTCGCCGGCCTGGACTGGTTCACCCCGGAGCGGGCGCGGTTCTCGACCGATCCGCGCAACCTCCACGCCGGTGCGGTCTCGATTCTCGCCGTTGGGGTCGCCTACTGGAGCGTCGATCCCGCCAAACCCGACGACGGCGTGCCGCGCGGGCGCATCTCCCGTTACGCCTGGGGCGTGGATTACCACGACCTGCTCAAGGAGCGGATGGGACGCCTGCACCGAGCGATCGAGGCGGAGGTCGGAGGTCCGGTCGAAGCACGGCTGCTGGTGGACACCGCGAGGATCGTGGACCGCGCCGTCGCCGCCCGCGCCGGTCTCGGCTGGTACGGCAAACACGCCTGCCTGATCGTGCCCGGTCGCGGCTCCGGCGTCTTGCTCGGCGAGTTGCTGCTGGACGTCGAACTCGAACCGGACGCGCCGCTGGACAAGCACTGCGGCCGCTGCACGATCTGCCTCGACCGCTGTCCGACCGGCGCGATCGTCGCCCCCTATACCGTCAGCACCCCGCGCTGCCTCTCGTTCCAGACCATCGAGCAGCGCGGCGCGATCCCGCCGCCGTTGCGCCCGCTGCTCGGCGATTGGGTCTACGGCTGCGACATCTGCCAGGAGGTCTGTCCCTACACCAAGGCGACTCGCCTCCCCCCGGACCCCGCCTTTCTCCCACGCACGATCGACAACGCCTACCCTGCTTTGCCGTTCTTGCTGTCGATGGGCGACGCCGAGTTCCGCGCCCTCTACCGCGGCACGCCCGTGACCCGCACCAAACGGCGGGGTCTCGCCCGCAACGCCGCCGTCGCCCTGGCCAACATCGGCACCGAGGCCGACGTGCCGACCCTGCTCATCGCGCTGAAGGATCACGACGAACCGCTGGTCCGGGGCCACGCGGCTTGGGGGATCGCCCATCTCTGCGCCAGGCTGGGCCTTCCGGTGTCGCGCGCCGCCGAAGCAGCACTCGATCGGTCGCGGATGACCGACGTCGACGATTCGGTGCGGCGGGAGGCGGCGAATGCATTCGACATCGGCGGTCTTGAGGGCGGGGTTGGCAATCCTTGACCGCCATGCCTTGGGCGAGCACGGGGCTGAAGGCCCGTGCCTCACCCACCCACGGCGCGCCATCTACCCCAACGGCAAATCCGGCGATGCCTTCTCCCAAAAGACCGTCAAACGTTCCTTGACCTCCGGGTGCCGCGCCAGCCCCGGATCGTCCGCCAGCAACCCCTCGGCCGCCTGCCGCGCCCGGTCCAGCAGCCGGGTGTCGAACGACCCGTCGATCCAGGCCATCTCCGGCAACCCGCTCTGCCGCGTGCCGACGAAATCCCCCGGTCCTCGCAGTTCCAGATCCTTCTCCGCCAGCTTAAACCCGTCCGCGGTGGCGACCATCGTCTGCAAGCGCTCTTCGCCTTCCGGCGTCGCCTCGTCGGCCAGCAGCAGGCAATAAGAGCGGTCGCCGCCCCGCCCGACCCGGCCCCGGAACTGGTGCAGTTGGGAGAGGCCGAAGCGGTCGGCGCCCTCGATCAGCATCACCGTCGCGTTCGGCACGTCGATCCCGACCTCGATCACCGAGGTCGAGACCAGCACGTCGGAGGCGGCGTCGCGGAACGCGGTCATCGTCGCGTCCTTCTCCTTGCCGCTCATCCGCCCGTGCAGCAGCGCCACCCGCAGTTGGGGAAAAACCTCGCGCTGCAACCGGTCGGCTTCCGCCACCGCCGCCTTGGCTTCGACCGTCTCCGACTCCTCGACCAGCGGGCAGATCACGAACGCCTGGTGCCCCAGCGCCACCTGCTCCCGCACCACGTCGTAGGCCAGGTCGCGCTCGACGCCGACGAAGCGCTGGGTCTCGATCGGGATCCGGCCGGGCGGCAACTCGTCCAGCACGGAGACGTCGAGGTCGCCGTTGAGGACCATGTTCAGCGTCCGCGGGATCGGCGTCGCGGTCATCGCCAGGGTGTGGGGCACCCCGGTTCCCCCCTTGCCCGGCAGCTCCGCCCGCTGCCGGACCCCGAACCGGTGCTGCTCGTCGACCACCGTCAAGCCGAGGCGGTGGAATGCCACTCCGCCCTGGATCAAGGCGTGGGTGCCGACGAGGATGTGGACATCGCCCGCCGCGACCGCCGCCAACGTCCGGCGCCGCTCGGCCGCCTTGGTGCTGCCGGTCAAGAGCGCGACGACCGGCCGCTCCGCGACGGGGACCCCGGCGTACAACCCGCGAAAATTGTGGAAGTGCTGCTCGGCCAAGATCTCGGTCGGCGCCATCACCGCCGCCTGATGGCCATTCGCCGTGGCGACCAGCGCCGCCGCCGCCGCGACCACCGTCTTGCCCGACCCGACGTCCCCCTGGAGCAACCGCGTCATCGGCCGCGCCTGCTCCATGTCCGCCAGCACCTCGGCCAGCGCCCGCTCCTGGGCGCCGGTCAAGCGGTACGGCAACCCGCCGACGAACCGCGCCACGGCCCCGCCGCCGCTCGGCAATGGGATGCCACCCAACGCCTGCCGCGCCCGCTTCCGGCCGACCATCCCGAGCTGGAGCAAAAACAGATCGTCGAAGGCGAGCCGGGTCTGGGCGCGCTCCAGCTGCGACTGGGTGTCGGGGTAGTGCAGCGCGGCGAAGGCATCGGGCAGCGGCGGCAGCGTGTTCGCCAACCGCACCGGGGTGGGCAGGAAATCCGGGATCCTGCCGGCCGTGGCGTCCAGCGCCGCGCGGGTCAAGCGCCGCAAGGTCTTCTGGGCCACGCCCTTCGTCAGCGGGTAGACCGGCGTCAACCGGCCGCCGAACGGCGCCTCGATGCCGACCTTTTCCCACTCCGGGCCGTTGAAACTTGGCGGTCCGTACCCGAACTCCAGCTTGCCGCTGACGGCGATCTCGTCGCCGACCGTCAACTGCCGGGCGATGTACGGGTTGAACCAGGTGATCCGGACCCAGCCGGTGTCGTCGGCCAGCTTGACCTGGACCCGCGTCTTGCCGGGGCCGCGGATCTCTTTCAGATCGACGACGTGCCCGCGCACCGTGACGTCGTCGCGGCTCCCGAACCCGATCGCCGAACCGATCGGCTGGGGCTTGGAATAATCGATGTGCCGCCGCGGCGCGAGCCGCAGCAGGTCGCCAACCGTCCGCACGCCCAGGTTGACCAGATCCTTGGTCATCGCCTCGCCGACGCGCGGCAACGCCGTCACCGGGGCGTCAAGGGGTAACGAGGGCACGACCGCCGCACGCTCGCGCCGCGCCGCCGGCTTTGGTCCCATGCCCGGCGCGATCGCGGTCGACAGCTTGCCGAACGGCGTCACCGGCCCATCCGGCGGGTCCAGCAACGGCCGCAGCGCGTTCAACCCGGCGGCAATCTTCGCCAGTTCGTCGCGCTTTCCGGCGAGAGGAACTGTCCCGAAGCGGGCCAGCCTGGTCTCCACCTCGCCGATCGCCGCGTCGGCCTGGGCCGTCGCCGCCCGCGCCCGCAGGCGGCGCACGGCGCTGCTGGCGAGGACGTGCGCCATCCGGTCCTCCCCGCCCGCGCGCCAGGCACGGCGCAGCGCCGCCAGGGCGGCTTCCAGCGGATCGTCGCCGGGATCCGCGGGCGACGACGGGGGGTGCGGTCGGCGTTGGGCAGCACTCACGCGGTTCAGAATCCGGCACGCGACTCGGGCGGGGCAATGCCTCAAGTTTAGCCGATGGAGTGTTCCGAACGCCTCACCCGGCGGCCAGCGCCGCGACCGCGATCGTTCCCGGCCCCCCATACGTCGCGAGCACCGGGCCGATCTCGGCCACCAGCACGTCGCCACCGGGCGACACGTCGCGCAACCGGTCGGCCAGGTCGGCGGCGTCGCTCGGGTTCGCGAAGTGGAGCACCGCCAGCCCGGCCAGCGGCGCGTGCGCCCGCGCCAGCTCGGCCACCCGCCCCAGTGCCTTACTCCAGGTCCGCACCCGCTCCAAGGGCCGGACTTCGCCCTCCTCAAAGGACAGGATCGGCTTGATGCTGAAGACGGAGCCGACCATCTGCGCCGCCCGGCCGATCCGGCCCCCTTTATGGAGGTACTCAAGGGTGTCGAGCACGAAGTAGCCGTGGGATCGGGCGAGGGCGCCCTCGGTCGCGGCGACCACTCCGGCCAGGTCGGCCCCCGCCTGGGCCGCCCGCGCCGCCTGGACCGCCGGCCAGCCGGCGATCATCGAGGCACCGAGGGAGTCGATCACCCGCACCCGATCGTCGCCGACCGCGTCGGCCGCCAGCCGCGCCGCGTTGAAGGTGCCGGAGAGTTTGGACGAGATCGTCAGGCAGACGGCCCCGCTGGCCGCCGTCCGGAACGCCTCCTCGAACGCCGTCACCGGCGGCTGCGAGGTTCTCGGCAACCCGGGCTCGGCTTTCAAGCGCCGCAGGAACGTCGCGCTGTCGATGTCCACCCGGTCGCGGAACGACTCCTCACCGAACCGCACCGACAGCGGCACGGTGACGATCCCGAGCGAGGTCGCCAGATCCGGCGGGATGTCTGCCGTCGAGTCGACGACCACGGTCACGGGGCGGGCGTTCATCTCAGGCCGGTTCTCCTTCGAAGACCGCGACGCCCATCGCGCCGGGGCCGACGTGGGTGCCGATCACGGGGCTGAACTTGGCGATCGCGATCTCGGACCGGGGGAGCAGGCTAACGCACTCGTCGGCCAACGCCGCCGCGTCCTCGGGCGTCGTGCTGTGCAGCACCGCCAGCCGCTCGACCCGCGGCAATCCCTTCGCGAACGCCGCCAACCCCTTGATCGCCTTGGCGCGGGAGCGTGTCCGTTCGAACGGCACGATCAGTCCTTCGTCGACCCGCAGCGTCGGCTTCAGGCTGAGGATAGACCCGACCAGCGCCGCCGCGCGCCCGATTCGCCCCCCGCGTTGCAAAAACTCCAGCGTATCGACGAAAAAGACCAGGTGATAGGCGCCGGTCTCGGTCGCCAACCGGGCCGCGATCGCCGCCGCGTCGCTCCCGGCCGCGGCGAGGTCCGCCGCCCGCAGCACCTGGAACCCAAGCCCGACCGACGCGTTCAGCGAGTCCACCACCTCGACCCGGATCACGTCGGCCACCGCGTCCCGCGCCAGCAGCGCCGATTGCACGGTCCCGCTCAGCTTCGACGACAGCAGCACCGCCACGATCTCGTCGTGGTCGGCCGCCAGCTCGCGAAAGGTCTGCTCGAACCGGCCCGGCGACGGCTGCGAGGTGGTCGGCAGATCCGGCGTCCGCCGCAATCGCTCCATGAACTGGTCGGAGGTCAGGTCGAGCTGGTCCCGGAACACCTCCTCGCCGAAGTGGACGTTGAGCGGCACCACGGCGATCCCGAGCCGCGCGCAGACCTCGGGGGCAAGATCGGCGGTGCTGTCGGTGACGATCGCGACTCGCGCCATCGCGGAACCTCTTTCTCCGTCCGGGCGGATTCGCCGATCGCCTATTCGACGGCGATGATGTAGCGGTAGTGCGGCTGCCCGCCGTCGTAGACCTCGACCTCGACCGCGGGAAAGGCCGCGGCGATGGCCTGGCGCAGCGTCTCGGCGTGCGCCGGATTGGCGTCGCCGCCGACGAACACGGTCACCAGCTCCGCCGCGTCCGCGCCCGCCTCGGCCAAGGTCTCCCGGCAGACCGTTGCCTCGTCGTCGCCGCCGGCGACCAGGCGGTCGTCGACCAACCCGATCACCTGCCCGGCGGCGACCGTGACGCCGTTGATGCGGGCGTCCCGCACCGCCGTGGTCAGCTCGACCGTGCGGACGCCGGCGATCGCCTCCGTCATCGCCGCCACGTTGGCGTCCAGCCCGGCGCCGGCGTTGTGGGCGGCCAGCGCCGCCACCCCCTGCGGGATCGAGCGGCTGGGCACCACCCGCACCTGCTTGGACGTCAGCGCCGGCACCTGGTTCGCCGTGAGGATGATGTTCGGGTTGTTCGGAAGCAGGATCACCTCGTTGGCCGGCGTCGCCTCGACCGCGTCCCGCAACTGCTGGATGCTCGGGTTCATCGTCTGGCCGCCCTCGACGACCCCGGCCGCGCCCATCGTCCGCAGCACCTCGGCCAACCCCGGCCCCGCCGCCACCGCCAGCACCGATTGGCCGGTCGCGGCCACCGGCGGTTCGATCGCGACCGGGGTGGCGACCGGTTCGGATTCCTGTCGCTGGGCGGTCAGGGCGCGGGTTTGGGACTGCATATTGTCGATTTTGATCTGGCCCAGGCTGCCGAATCCGAGGGCGTAATCCAGCACCTGGCCGGGGTTGAGGACGTGGATGTGGACCTTCAGCACCGTCTCGTCGCCGACGATCACGGCCGACTGGCCCATCTCGGCCAGCTCGGCCCGGACCCGGTCGAACGGGATCCCTTCACCGAACACCATGAAGTTGGTGCAGTAGCCGAACGCGTCGTCTCCGTGCAGCTCCTCGACCCGGTCCAGGAACGCCATGTCATGGCCGACGGCGACGTCCGACTCGGAACCGGTCACGGTCACGGTCACCGACTCGCCGCGGGCGAAGCGTTGCATCCCTTCGAGGATGTGGACCACGCCCTGGCCACCGGCGTCGACCACGCCCGCCTGGCGCAGAATCTCCAGCAGATCCGGCGTCGTCGCCAGCGCCTCGCGCGCCCCTCGCACCGCTTCGCCGAGGACCGTCGGGAGGGAGGGAGTGCGCCGCGCGACCGCCTCCGCCCGCTCGGCCGCGCCGCGGATGACGGTCAGCATCGTCCCCTCGACCGGCCGCATCACCGCCTTGTACGCCATCTCCCGGGCCCCGTCCAGGGCGGCGGCTAGATCCCGGCCGTCGATCTCCTGCCGCTCCACGACGGCGCGGGCGAAGCCCCGGAAGATCTGGGACAGGATCACGCCGGAGTTGCCGCGGGCGCCCATCAGCGCGCCGTAGGCGATCTTGGCCGCGACGCCGCCGGCGGTGGCCCGGGTCGCGGCGTCGGCGGCGCGGGTCTCGTCGACCGCGGCGCGCATGGTCAGGACCATGTTGGTCCCGGTGTCGCCGTCCGGCACGGGGAACACGTTCAGCGCGTTGACCCGGTCCTTGTTGGCGCCAAGCCAATCGGTGGCCGCGCCGACCGCGCCCAGCAAGGCGGGACCGTCCCAGACCGGCGGCGGGACCGGATTGCTGCGCGGGTCGGTCATGCGCCGCCCCGGCCGGCGCCGCCACCCGCCGAACCGGGGCTGACCCGCAGCCCCTCGACGCTGACGTTGACCCGCTCGACCGGCATCCCCAGGGTCCGCTCCACCTGGAACTTGACCGTCTGCATCACGTTCTTAGCCACGGTAAAGACGGGCGTGCCGTACTCCACGATCACCGACAGATCGACGGTGATCCGCCCGTCCGTGACCCGAACCGCGATCCCGCGCGCCGGGTTGGAACGGCCGAGGCGCTTCCCGATCGCCGAGCCGATCGAGCGTGGCGCCATATCGACCACGCCGTAGCAGGCCAGCACGGCCCCGTGGACGATCGAGGCGATCGCGTGCTCGGCGATCTCGACCCGCCCGCCGGGCGCGACATCACCGCCCCGCGCGGGCGGGGGCACCGCCTCCGACTCGATCGAGCGACGATCCACTGGCTCCTCCCGCTCCGGGCGATTCGCCACTGGCGCAGCCGGTGCCCGGCGGTTGTCCGTCCCCAACCTGGCGTGCTAGGATAGGTCGTTGGCGTGGCGCCGTCCAGAGGCGGCGCCTTTTTTCGCGCGGTGGACAAGGTCCCGGTCTCGGACGACGATCCGGACGAACCGCAGCCCGACCGAATTCACCTTGGGCATGATGCCAGACGGCGGCGGTTCGCGCACCCCGATGCGACGCGACCCGCATCTCTGCTTCGTCCATTCGGGCGTGACCAGGAAGGAAGACCCACGATGGCTGGGACGTGCGAGGTGTGCGGCAAGCACACGATGTTCGGACACAACGTCAGCTTTTCCAAGCGCCGCACCAACCGGATGTTTAAGGCCAACATCCAGCGCCGCCACATCCTCGGCCCGGACGGCACCCGCAAGCGCGTCGACATGTGTACCCGGTGCATGCGGACGGCGCTGAAGCCGGGCCGGACGGCGTAGCGCCCCGTACCCAGTGGTTGCCAGGTCGGCGATGTCTTGCCCCGGCGTCGATGGATGCCGGGGCGATTTCGCGCGTGGTGGAAGGTCGGGGCGCGACTTGCCGCGCCCCGACGGCGGGCGGTGCCAGACGGATTGGGGCACGATCGCCGGTCGATGCCGCGGTCTTATTGCCAAACCAACGGCAGCGCGTTCAGTTGTCGCAACCCCATCGTCCGGTGCCAATCCAATTCGTCGTCCGGGATCGCCACTCGCAGCCCCGGCAACCGGCGCAGCAGCGCCTCGATCGCGATCTCGGCTTCCATCCTCGCCAGGGCCGACCCGACGCAGCCGTGGATGCCGAATCCGAAGCCAAGGTGGCGTTTGTCGGCCCGGGCGGGGTCGAAGCGGTCCGGCGCCGGGAAGCGGGCCGGATCGCGGTTGGCGGCGCCGAGGACCAGGTTGACGCGCTGCCCGGCTGGGATCGTGACCCCGTCGAACGTCACGGCCCCGGCCGTCACCCGCCAAAGCATCTGGGTCGGACCGTCGTAGCGCATCATCTCGTCGGTCGCGGCGCGGATCAGGGTGGGATCGTCGCGCAGCCGCCGTGCCTGCTCCGGGTGGCGCAGCAGGGCCAACATCCCGAGCGTGAGCAGGGTCGGCGTCGTTCCTTCGTTGGCGAACAGGAGCACCAGGCAGGTTCCGACCAACTCGTCCCCGGCCAACGCGTCGCCGTCCCCCTCGGCGGCGACGAGGGCGCCGATCAGGTCATTCTGGGGCGCCGCTTGGCGCTCCGCGACCAACCCTCGGAGATATCCGGCGAGGCCGAACAACGCGGCATCGGCCGCTCGCAGTGCTTCGACTGTCGGCACGCCGCCGGCCAGCGCGCGCTCGAAATCGATCGCCCACCCTTGGATCCGGTCGTGGTCGGCCGGGGGCACCCCGAGCAAGGCGTCGATGGTCTCCGCCGCGAGCGGGAACGCGAGGTCGTTCATCAGGTCCAGCCGGCCGCGTTGCACGGCCGCGTCGATCGCCCGCTCGACCAGACCTTGGGCGTGCGCCCGCCGCGCGTCGACGATGCCTTTGGCAAACGCCTTCTCGATCGGCGCCCGAAGCCGGGTGTGGCGCGGTGCATCGGTCAGCGGCATCAAGTTCGCCCGCATCCGGGCGAACGGGATCATCGCCTCCCTGAGTTCCTCGGGCACGCCGGCCATGAACGCCGTCGTCCGGTCGGAGGAGAACCGGGCGTCGCGCAGCGCCGCCGCGACGTCGAGGTAGCGGGTCAGCACCCACTCCCCCAGTTCCTCGTCCCAGTAGACGGGCCGCTCGGCGCGCATCCGGTGATACGTCGGATACGGGTCCCGAAAGAACGACGGGGGCGAGAACGGATGGGACTCGGACATCGGCGAACGCCTTTCCCGGCCATCGTCGGCGGCGCGCCCTAGTCGGCGCTGGCCATGGGTTCGCGGGTCAGCGCATCGCCAACCGGGGACATCTGGATCCGCTTGCGGGTAATGGCGAATAAAACGCCCGCGCAGACGATGCTCGGAGCCGCCAGCATCGCCAGGGCCCCCCCGGCACCGACCAGCGTTTCGAGGACCGGACCGCCCAGCGCTCCCAGCACGCCACCGATCCCCAACGCCAGCAGAAAGACGGAGAAGAAACGCCCAAACACCTCGTCCGGCAACCGCTGCTGGAAAAAGGCGATCGCGGTCACCTCGCCGACATCGGTCGCGAAGCCAGCCACCACCAGCGCGATCAACGCTGCCCAGATCCCCATCGCCGCCCCGAACCAGGCCAGCGCCAGGGCGCAGGCGCCCAAGGACCCGGCGACCAGGTACAAGGCCTGCGCCCGATCGTGGCGCCCCGTGCCGGCGATCAAGCCGCCGGCGATCGAGCCGATCGCGACGGCGGTGTAGAAGTACCCCACCCCTTCGGCGTCCAGGCCGAGCGAGAGCGCCCGGACCACGAACAAGGCAATCGTGGCCTGGATCAGCAGCGAGAGTGCCGTTTGCAGCGCCGCGTACCAGGCCAGGTCCCGCTGCCGCATCAGCCACCGGTAGCCAACCGGACCGGCCGCCGCCGGTTTCGCACCCGCCGGTCCATCGCCCCGGCGGGCGTCCGGCAACCGCCCGACCGCAACGGCGACGACGACGAAGGTGGCGGCGTTGACCAGGAACACCGCCGTCGCCCCGAGGGGACCGAGCAGCGCCGCCCCGACCACGGGCCCGCCGAAGCGGGCCGTGGTCATCGCCAGGTAGAACAAGCCCGTCGCCGGCGCTCGCTCTTCCGGCGGCGTTACGGCGGCCAGGAACGCCCGGAACGCCGGCAAGCCGACCACGTTGGCCGTTTCCAGCGCGAAGACGAGGACGTAGAGCAACCACAGCGACGGGATCGCGTCCAGCAGCACGAACGCCCCAGCGATCGCCGCCATCGCCAGCTGGGTCTGGATCAGGAGCGCCCGGTTGGGAACGCGATCGACCAATGCCCCGGCCGGCGCCTGGAACAGCAACCGGGGCACCAATCGCAGCGCCAGCAGCACCCCGACGCTGAGCGCGCCGTCGCCGAAGCGCGTCGCCAGCACCAGCAAGGCGACGATGTTCAGCCAGTCGCCGATCTCGGAGACGAAGGCGGCGCCGAGCAGCAGGCGCGGCTCGCGATACCCGAGCACCCGCCGGTAGGCCGCGCCGCGGCGACCGACCGCCCCGGACACGCCGGACCACCGGCGCGAACCGCGCGGCCCACCAATCTCAGCCACGGGGGGGCACCGCCGCGCAGCGTTGTCGGGGTTGGATCGCCAAGGTGCTCGCTTGCTCCCGCCCGGATTCCGACGGCCCCACATCCGATCCGGACCCTCAATCTCACCTGAGGAATGACTTCATCATAGTGGCCCCGCCGCGGTCTCGTCCACCCGACGCCCGTCCGATCGCCTTGCGACGCCGACCGGCGGGGTGGTAGGTTGCCCGCGCGCGTCTGGGTCCACACGCACCGAGCGCAGGAGCAAACCCGTGCGCGAAACGGCGATCACCTTCGACTTCCACAACACCCTCGCGTCGTGCGACGCCTGGTTCCAACTCGAGATCGCGGAGCTGCCCACCGCCTACCTCGCCTGGCGTGCGGAGCGGACCGGCGACCCCGCGCCGCCCGGGATCCTTGACGCCGCCCGCGCCGCCTACCGCGCGCTTCGCCGGGAGATCACCGAGCACGGCCGGGAGCTGTCCGCCGAGCGCTGCGTTGCGACGGTGCTGCAACGGCTCGACCGGCCGGTGGACGACGCCGACATCGCCGCTGGCGTCGAGGCCTTGATGCGCGCCACCCTGCCGGATGCCCGCCTCCTTCCCGGCGCGGCCGCCACGGTGCGCGCCCTCGCCGCCGCCGGGGTGCCGTTGGGGATCGTCTCGAGCGCCGTCTACCACCCGTTTTTGGAGTGGTTCTTGGCCGGGTCCGGGCTGCGGGACGCCTTCCGCGTCGTCACCACCTCGGCCAGCGCCGGCTACTACAAATCCCGCCCGGAGATCTACGCCGCCGCCCTTGCCGCCCTCGATGTCCCCGCCGATCGCGCGGTCCACGTCGGCGATTCGTACCGGTGGGACGTCCAAGGCGCCCAACGCGCCGGGATGCGCACGGTCTGGATCGGCGCCGACGGCGCCAGCGGTGGTCCAACCGCCGCGGACGGTCCGTCCCCCGATCTCGTCCTGGCCAACCTCGAACAGGCAGCGCCGCCGCTCCTGGCGCTGCTCGGCCGGACGGTCGCTCCGTGACCGTCCAGGAGCCACCGGTGACCGGGGACGACGCGCCCGACCACGACCCCGTTCGCGCCACCCCGGCGCTGCGCTGCGATCTGTTCACCTTGTTTCCGGCGATGGTGACTGGCCCATTGGAGGCCAGCATCCTCAAGCGTGCCCAGGAGCGGGGGCTGCTCGCGGTCGATGTCCACGACATCCGCGACTGGACCACCGACCGCCACCGCACCGTCGACGACACACCCTACGGCGGCGGCGCCGGGATGGTGATGATGGCGCCGCCGCTCATCGCCGCGGTCGAAGCCGTGCTCGGCCGGGATCTCGGGCGAACCCGGATCGTCCTGCTCTCGGCGAGCGGGCGCCGCTTCACCCAGGCGGTCGCCCACGGCCTGGCAACGGTTCCCCGGCTCGCCTTGATCTGCGGCCACTACGAGGGCGTCGACGAGCGGGTCGCCGAGACCCTTGGCGCGGAGGAATTGTCGATCGGCGACTACGTGCTGACCGGCGGCGAACTGCCCGCGCTGGTCGTCCTCGACGCGGTCGCCCGCCTCGTCCCCGGCGTGATCGACGCCGCGTCGATCGCCGAGGAATCCCACGCTAGCGGCCTGGTCGAGTATCCGCACTACACCCGGCCGGCCGAGTTTCGCGGGCTGGCGGTGCCGCCGATCCTGCTCAGCGGCCACCACGCCAACATCGCCCGCTGGCGCCGCGAGCAAGCGATCCGGCGCACCGTCGGCCGCCGCCCCGACCTGATCCCCTCCGCAACCCTCTCGCCGGCCGAGCGCGCCCTCGTCGACGCCGCGACCGATCCGCCCGCGGACCACCCTCCCGAGCCGGCGCCGTGATCCGCTGCGATCGGGTGTCGCGGGCCTACCGGACCGGGCGGGGCGCGATGGCGGCCGTCGACGACGTCTCGTTCGCGGTTTCCCCCGGCGAGTGGGTGAGCTTGTCCGGCCCGTCCGGCTGCGGCAAGTCCACCCTCCTCAACCTGATCGCCGGGCTGGACCGCCCCACCTCGGGCCACCTCTGCGTCGGCGGGGTCTCGCTCGGCACGCAATCGGAGGAAGCGTTGGCGCGGTGGCGCGCCGGTGCCGTCGGCATCGTCTTTCAGTTCTTCCAGCTTTTGCCGACCTTGACCGCGCGCGAAAACGTGATGCTGCCGCTCGATTTCGCCGCTCGCCGCGTGGACCGGCGGCGCCACGCGACCGGGCTGCTGGACACGGTCGGACTCGCGCACCTGGCCGATGCGCTGCCGGCCGAGCTGTCCGGGGGCGAACAGCAGCGCGTCGCCGTCGCCCGCGCGCTGGCCAACGACCCGCCGCTGGTGGTGGCCGACGAGCCGACCGGCAACCTGGACGCCGCCGCCGGGGCCGTGGTGCTCGACCTTCTCCGCGGGCACTGGCGACGCGGCGGCACCCTGCTCCTGGTGACCCACGACCCCGTCATCGCCGCCCAAGCTCCCCGCCGGCTGGCGATGCGCGACGGCCGGATCGTTGGCGACGCGGTGACCATCCCGGCCACCACGGACCCGGTGGTCGTGATGCCAACCGGGGCGCGGTAGCGGTGCGCCCCCGTTTCGCCCACCCGCCGCCCCGGCCGGTGCTGCTGGCCAAGATCCGGCGCGATCTGGGGCGACGACGCGCCCGGACGTTCCTGACGCTGCTCGGGATCGTGGTCGGCGTGGCCGGCGTGGTCGCCGTCTCGGCGGTTTCGCGCCAGCTCGCCGTCGCCCAAGCGCGCCTCGACACCGCGCCCGACCGGCCGACCCTGACCGTGGCCACGGCCCCGATCCGGGACACCGCCGCGTCGGCGCTCGGCCGTGCCATCGCCGCGGACGCGGTCGAGGCACGAACCGCCTTGGATACTGCGTTCAGCGATGGCGGACCGTGGCGCAACAGCCTGCTGATCGCCTTCGCGGCCGACCGCGAGGGGTTGTCCCGGCCCATCCTGCTCGCGGGCCGGTGGCCGGGACCGGGGGAGATCGCGTTCGACCGTGGGGTCGCGGATCTGGCCGCGGTCTCCCTTGGCGACCTTGTCGCGGTCCGGACCGCGGCCGGCTCCCCGATCGTCGAGCTGCGCGTCGTCGGCCTGAGCCGCACCCCGGGCGCCCTCGCCGCCGGCATCCTGAACCGCGTCACCGCCTACGCCGCCCCGGCCGAGGTCGCGGCGCTGGCCGGCGCACCCGGCGCCAATCGGATCTTGATCCGGCTTCCGGCCTCTATCGAACCCGCCGCCGCCGCCGCCACGCTGACCGACCGGCTCGACCGCCGCGGCATCGCCCACGGCCCGGTCGAGCAATTGGACGCGGCGGCGGCGGGTTCGCGGGAGCTGCGGACCCTGCTCTGGCTGCTCGGCGCCTTCTCCGCCCTCGGTCTTGCGCTGGGCGCGTTCCTGGTTGCCAACACCGTCGCCGCCGCGGTCCAGGAAGAATTGCCGCAGATCGGCGCCGTGAAAGCGCTTGGCGCGACGCGCGGGTGGATCGTCGCCACCTACCTGACCCCGGCCCTGGTGCTTGGCGCGGCCGGGTCCGGGGTTGGCTTGGCCCTTGGGGTGACCGGCGGCCAACTCCTTGCCCGCTTCCTGACCGGGCTGCTCGGCTACCCGTTGCCAGCCCTGTCCGTCACCGGTCGTGATGCCGGGTTCGCGCTCGTGGTCGGCCTTGGTGTCCCCGTGCTCGCCGCCGCCGGGCCGGTCTGGTTCGCCGCCCGCCGCCCGGCCGCGTCGTTGCTTCGCTCCACCGGGTTGGTCGCCGCCGGTGGCCGGCGCTGGGACGCCCTGCCCCGCCTGATCGGCCGTGGTTGGCCGCTCGCCGCGCTGGCGCTGCGCAACGCCCTCCGCCGCCGCCTCCGGGCGGGGTTGACCGTGACCCTGATCGCGATCGCCGTCGCCGCAGCGGTCGCCGCCGGGGCGCTCTCGGCCTCGCTCGACCGGACCGTCGCCACGCTCTACGACCGCTACGGCGCCGATGTCTGGGTCCCCTTCGACGGCGGCGCCGATGCCCCGCTCGCCCGCGCCGTCGCCCGCCTGCCCGAGGTCGCCGCCGCCGAGTCCTGGGCGCGCGGCACCGGTTACGGCGGCGGCCGGTCGCTCGACCTCTGGATCGTGCCGCCGGAGACGGCGATCTACCGGCACCGCGTCCTGGCCGGGCGCTGGTTGATCGGCGGCGATCCCCGCACCGTCGTCGCCACCGCCAACCTCGCCGCCGACCTCGGTCTTCGCCCCGGCGATACCCTGCCGGTGGACATCGGGCGCGACACCCGCGACCTGACCGTGGTCGGGATCGTCGACGACGAAAGCACCGAACTCGGCCGGGGGGAGGCGGGCAAGCTGTTCCTGTCGCCGCAAACGCTGGCCGGGTTCGGCGGCCGCCAGGGGTTTGCGTTCCTTGCCGTCGCCCTCCACCGCCACACCGAACGGGACGTCGACGCCGCCATCGCGGCGATCGAGGACCGCTTCGCGGAGCGGCAACCGCGGCCCTACGCCGCCTACACCGACCGGGCCAGCACCGCCCGCGCGCTCGCCGTCCTGACGCTGCTGCTGCGGGCGATGGTCGTTCTGATCGGCGCCATCGGCCTGGTCGGGATCGTCAACACCCTCGTCCTCAATGGGTCGGAGCGGCGGCGCGAGACCGGTGTCGCCCGCGCTCTGGGGGCACGCGGGGTCCACGTCGTCGCCGTCGTCGCCGGCGAAGCCGTGGTGCTCGGCCTGCTCGGGTACGCGGCCGGGATCGCGGTCGGCTATCCGCTGGCGCTGGTCCTGGTCCACGCCACCGGAGCGATCTTGTTCGGACTCACTTTCGCGCTGCCGGTCGGGTTCTTGGCCGGCGCGTTGGTGGTCGTCCTCCTCGCCAGCGCGGCCGCCGCCGCCGGTCCGGCCTGGGCGGCAACGCGGGTGCGCCCGGTCACGGTGGTGCGCTATGGATGAGGGCGCGCCCCGTGCCGGCCAGCGCCACGGCGAACCGGTCCTCGCCGGTATCGCGGCGGTCCTCCTCGTCGGGATCGCCGTCGCCGCCTGGCGGTGGGACCGTGGCGACGACGCGCCGACGGCGCGCGTCAGCCGCGGCCGGCTGGAGGTGACGATCGAAACCGCCGGCACCCTCGTCCCGGCCTCCGAGCGGACGATCGCGGCCCCGGTCGCCGGGACCGTCCTCCGAATGGGCGTCGAACCGGGGGACCGGATTGCGGCCGGCGACATCGTCGCCTTGCTCGATCCGCGTCCGTTCGCGGACCGCCTCGATGCCGCTCATCGCGCCCTGGAAGCGGCCGAGTTCGCGGCCCTGATCGCGCGCGCCCCGTCGCTGGGCACCCCGGCCGCCGTCGGCGCGGCGCTCGCGGCGTCGGTCCGGGTCGTCGACGCCCGCGCCGCCGTGGTCGAGGCCCAGCGCGCCCGAGACGCCGCCACGATCCTGGCCCCCGAACCCGGCACCGTGTTGGAGGTTCCGGCGGCGCCCGGGAACGCGCTCCTGCCCGGTGCCCCGGTCGCGCGCCTCGCCGCGGCGTCCCCGCTGGTTGTCCGCGCCGACCTGGACGAGATCGATCTGCCCCGGGTCTCCGTCGGCACCCCGGTCCGCGTTCTCGTCGACGCCTATCCTGGAGAACCGCTTGGCGGCACCATCGCCGACATTGCGCCGGAGGGAGTCGCCCAGGGCGGCGGCGTGGTGTTCCCGATTCGGATCGCCTTCACCGACCCCGGTGCCCTCGCCGAGACCGGGGACCTCCGGCCCGGCATGACGGTCGCGGTCGCCGTCCCCGCCGTCGTCGCCGAGGACGCCCTCCTCGTCCCGGAGCGCGCCGTCGTCACCGTCGGCCGCCGCTCGTTCGTCACTGTCGAGCGGAACGGCAGCGCCGTCGAGGTCGAAGTGCGCCCCGGCCTCCGCGCCGCCGGCCAGGTCGAGATCCTTAACGGTCCGGTCGAGGTCGGCGAGCGCGTCCGGGTGAACGGGTGAGACGGAAGTCGGACGTCGGAGGTACGACGGCCGTTCTGCCCACGGCCCACAGCCCACTCCGTCACTTCCGACTTCCGACGTCCGTCCCGCTTTCGGTACCAAGGCCCTATACCCGGCCCTAGGTTCGACCGGGGGACGCTGCTACCCTGACGGTGCTGCTGGTTGCTGCTGGTCCATTTGGCGCCGGTCCTGCGCCGGGGGCAAACGGCCACCGCGTTTCCTGCACCGCGCCGGCGTGGCTTGTTGCCGCGCCCCCGACCGTTGGCCCGACCGGCTCCCAGGCCGCGGGACACAGAAGAGCAGAACCCGACGATGTCCATTGAGATGCTGGAACGCGCCTCGGCCGCCGCCACCGTCGCCCGCGAGCCGACCTCGGTTGAGCAGACCGGGCTCGACCTGGCCATGATCGCCGACTTGGCGCCGAAGGACCTGGTCGACGAGGCGTTCCTGCGCCGGATCCAGAACAAGGTCCACGTCACCAACCCGACCGTGGAGATCTTCCGCGAGATCTTCCGGCGCCAGTGCGAGTCGCTCGGCGTCTCGTTCGACCAGAACGGCCTCGTCTACCTCTTGCGCGAGCACGACGTCAAGCCCAAGGGCGAGCTGCGCTCCGTCCACCCCCGCGACATCCTGCGGACGCTGGCCGGAATCGCCCGCTACCGCGACGTCCCGCCGGCGCTGACCCCCGAGCTGATCGACCGGGCCCGCCAGACCTACTTCGTGGATCTGTAGCTGGGGCGCTCGGCGGCCGGAGAATGAGCCGAACGTCGAGACCGGGCCGGTCCACCCGCCGGCCCGGCCGGACGCGCCGGAGCTGGGACGGTTCGCGTCACCCACCCCGTTCCGTTGGACATCTCGGGAACGACCCTGCTAACCGGCCGGTGCCCCGTCCTTCAGCGCGTGCCAGACCCGCAGCGAGTGCAACTCCCGCTCGGTCAGGTGGCGCAGGTAGCCGCCCAGCGCGCCTTCGAGTTCGGTCTTCAGGCCGTCCCCGACCGGCAATCTCGCCACCGCCGCCAACCCCTGGCGGTCGAGCGTCCGCAGGTACTTTTGGGCGGTCACCGAGAGTGGAAAGGCCGAGGCGTCGGTGGTCCGGCACAAGGGGCAGAGGAAGCCGCCCAGGCGGGGGCTGAAGGCGTTGACGACCGCCGCCAGCGGCTCCTCGCAGCCGGCGCAGCGGTACAGCTCCGGCTTGTAACCGAGCGCCGCCAGCAGGTTCAGCTCGAAGTGCCGGGTCACCGCGAACGGGTCCACCCCGTCGGCGAACAAGCGCAGCGACCCGACCAGCAGTTCGTAGGCCCGCCCGTTCTCCTGCCGGTCCTCGGTCAGCCGCAAGAGCAGCTCGGCGACGTGCGAGGCGTGCCCGAAGGCGTCGAGATCCGAGCGCAGCCCCAGGTGCGGGTCTAGCGTTTCGGCCCCGGTCACGGTGTCGAGGTCTCGACCCCGCGCCAGCATCAGGCCGCAGCGGGTGAAGTACTCCAGGTGCGGCCCCAGGCGGCTGGTCGGTTTGCGGACCCCCTTGGCGATCAGCCGCAGCTTGCCCCGCTGCGGCGTGAACACCGTCAGGATCCGATCCGCCTCCCCATAATCCAGGCGCGACAACACCACCGCCTCGGTCCGGTAGAGCCGCTCGTTGAGGGGAATCGGCGCGGGAACAGGGGCCACCACCGGAGCCGTCATCGTCCACCAACCCGTCTCGATCGCGTGGTTATGTCCACTATTTTACCACTTCCCCTGCTCGCCGATCCCCACGACCGAACGTCGCGCCAGGGCCGGGACAATGGAGGGGCGCTGCTTGCCGTGCCCGTGGCCCGCAGGCCACTACGGGGACACCGACGACGGAGTCGACGACGATCGGCCTCCGGCCGACAAAGGGCGCGGCAAGCAGCGCTCCTACCGCGAGGGTGGCCGGTATCGCCGTTGACGCCGAAACTGTTGTGGACGCACCCCGGTTCCGGTACCCCTTCCCCGCTCCCCCTCGCCGCCGATTGACGCCGCCGACCGGCCGCTGCTACGCTCGCCCCATGAACGAGTCCGTGCCGATCGTCACCGCCTTCGTCGCCGGGGTGCTCTCGTTCTCCTCGCCGTGCGTGCTGCCCCTGGTGCCGATCTATCTCGCCCACCTGGCCGGGGTCTCGGTCGGGGCGACGGGCGCGCGGGCGCGGACCCGCGTGCTCGGCAACGCCCTGGCCTACGTGGCCGGGTTCTCGACCGTCTTCGTCCTGCTCGGGGTCGCCCTCGGCGCCGCCGGGGCGCTGGTCGACACGGCCGAGATCGTCGCCGGCAACCGGCTCTGGATCGTCCGCCTCGGCGGGGTGTTGCTGGTGCTGCTCGGGCTGCACCAACTGGGGGTGATCACGCTGCCGTTCCTGAACCGGGAGCGGCGGGCGCGCTTCGACGGGCTGCCCAGCGGCCACCTCGGGTCCTCGTTCGCGATCGGCGCCGCCTTCGGCGCCGGCTGGTCGCCCTGCGTCGGCCCGATCCTGGGCGCGATCCTGACCATGGCCGCCGGCCAAGGCAGCGTCGAGCGCTCGGCCGTCCTGCTGGCGGTCTACGCCGCCGGGCTGAGCGTGCCGTTCCTGCTCGCCGCCGTCGGCTTTGGGGCCGCGCCCGGCGTCATCCGCCGCCTCAACCGCCGCTTGCAGGCCGTGACCACCGTCAGCGGCGCGGTGATGGTCGCCACCGGGGCGATCATGCTGCTCGGCATCTACGAGCGCGTCTTTGCCCGGATCATCGCCGAGGCCCCCTGGTCGCCCTGGGAACCGACCCTTTAAGGGCGGTCGGACGTTAAAGTAGGCGGTACCACCACCGCCCGGTCGCCGGTTCGAGGGACAATCGTGGCCCAACTCTCCGCCCGACCCCGTGTCGCCCAACGGTCTCCCCTGGAGATCGGGGTGGATCGCGTCTGGCGCTTCTTCTGCTCGGTCCGCGCCGCCGTCTACGAGATCGTCCTCCTCGCCCTGCTGGTCCTGATCGGCACCCTCGGCAACAGTTCGGTGCCCGACGGCATCGCCGACGTGCTGCCGTTCACCGCGCCGCTGGTCCGCGAGTGGTACGCCTGGGACGTCTTCCACTCGCTGCCCTTCGCCGCCATCCTGACCTTGCTCGCGGTCGCGATCACCGTCTGCACCATCAACCGCGCCCCCGCGATCTGGCGCGCCATCGCCAACCCGACCGTGCCCACCTCCCACGGGTTTCTCCGCGGCGCCGACCCGTCCGCCAGGATGGTCTCCACGGCCACCCCGGCCGCCTTCGGAGACGACCTGATCGGGGTCCTCAAGGCCCGCCGCTATCGCGTCCTGACCGAGCGACGCGGCGACGAGATCCACGTCTACGCCGACAAGAACCGCTACGCCAAACTGGGCACGTTCCCGTTCCACCTCGCCCTGATCCTGATCCTCGTCGGCGGCATCGTCGGCGCCCGCTTCGGCTTTCGCGAGCAAGAGGTCATCGTCCCCGAAGGCTCGACCCGCGCCATCGGCAACGGCACCGGCCTCAGCATCCACGTCGAGCGGTTCCGCGACACCTACGCCGAATCCGGGGTGGCCCAGGAGTACTCCAGCGACATCGTGCTCTACAACGAGGACGGCGAGGAGGTCCGCCGCGGCACCACCACCGTCAACCATCCCCTGACCCACGACGGCGTCGTGATCTACCAGGCCAGCTTCAACCAGGCCGTCGTGCTCCAGATCACCGACGCCGCCGGCCGCGTCCTCTTCGACGAGGGCCTCGACCTCGGCATCTACCAATCCAAAACCAACCCCGACGCCCCGGCCGGTCGGCTCGACCTGCCGATGGCCGGGCTGCAATTGAACGTGATCGCCCCCGACAACAACCGCGTCAACGCCCCGGAACTGGACGATCTCCAGCTTCGCCCCGGCGAGATGTACGTCAAGGCGATCCCAACCGACCCAACCAAAGCGGTCACCGCCGGCATCGTCCGCCAGGGCGAGGCGGTCGACCTCGGCGGCCTCTCCGTCCGCTTCGTCCGCGAGACCCAGTTCTCGCTGCTCCAGGTGGCCCGCAACCCCGGGATCCCGATCTTCCTCCTCGCCGCCGTCCTCCTCGTCGGCGGCCTGGCCGTCACGTTCTACTTTCCCCACCGCCGGGTCCGTGGCATCGTCTCCCCCGCCCCGTCCGGCGCCGTCGCCGCCCTCGCCCCGCTCGCCAAGCGCGACTGGAGCGGGCAGCGCGACTTCCACCGCCTGCTGGAGGAGGTCGCCAACCGCCTCGGCATCCAACCCGAGGTCCACGCCAGCGACGAGAGCGGCTTCGACCGCGACGGTGCCCGACCGGACGGCGACCAACCGATGCAGCCCGGCCGCATCCGCCCCGCCGCCACCGCATCTCGCGCCCGAACCCGCTAAACTTCCCGCGCCGGAACCCGCGCATCCCAGGAGCACGCGCCCATGGAAGGTCTGGTCAAACTCTCGTTCTACTGCTTCACCGCCGCGGCAATCGCGCTCGCGTCGTCTGCGGTCTGCTACGTCGCCTACGCGATCGGGCGCGTCCGCCTCCGCCAGGCGGTGATGCAAACCAGCGCCGGGACCACCTTCTCCACCTCCAGCGCCGAGTTCGGCCCCGGTGCGGTCGGGATCGGCCGCTACGGGACGCTGCTGGCCTGGTTCGGCGTCGTCTTCTCCGGCCTCTCGGTGGGGTTGCGCTCGATCGTCGCTGGGCGGTTGCCGCTCTCGAACATGTACGAGTACTCCTTGACCTTCATCTTCGTCCTGACGGCGATCTACCTCGCCTTCGAGCGGTTCTACGGGGTCAAGCAGCTCGGCGCGATCGTGCTCCCGATCACCGTCGGGATGGCGATCTACGTCTGGTCGCTGCCGGCCTGGATGCGCGACGTCGACGACCTGATCCCCGCCCTCCAGTACAACCTGATGATGACCGCCCACGTCTCCTCGGCGATCCTCGCCTACGCCTGCTTTGCGGTTGCCTTTGCGGCCGCCGTGCTCTACCTGATCGCGTCCAAGCGCCGCATCGCCTGGTTGCCCAGCCCGGCGATGCTCGACGACATCGGCTTCCGCGCGGTCACCGTCGGCTTCCCCCTGATGGCGATGGTCCTCATCCTCGGCTCGGTTTGGGCCTACCGCGCTTGGGGCACGTACTGGCAGTGGGACCCGAAGGAGACCTCGGCGCTGTTCATGTGGCTGGTCTACGGGGTCTACCTGCACACCCGGGGCCTCCGCGGCTGGCGCGGCACGCGCAGTGCCTGGGTCTTGATCTTCGGCTTCGCCGCGACCGTCTTCACCTACTACGGCAACTACTTCTTCGGTGGCCTCCACGCCTACGGCGGCGTCTAGCCGCGCCCGCGCCGATGGTCGCTACCACCGCTCCTCCGGCCGAGAGCCGCCTCGTCCGCGCCGCCCTCGGCCTCGCCCTGGCGCTCGCCATCGCCGGCGCCGCCTGGTTCGTCGGCGGTCGGGCCGGGTTCGACGAGATCGGCCGCGGCGGCGTCAACACGTCGCTCTTGCCCAAGGTCGGGGACGTTGCGCCGGACTTCCTCGCCTACGACGTCGACGGTCGCCCGATCCGCCTCTCCGATCTGCGCGGCCAACCGGTCTGGCTCAACTTCTGGGGTAGTTGGTGCCCGCCCTGTCGGGCCGAGATGCCGGAGATCCAGGCCGCCTGGGAACGCCTCCAGCCCCAGGGCGTGGTCCTGCTGGCGGTCAGCCTCGACGAGTCTCCCGCCGCCGCCCGCGACTACGCCGCGACGAACCACGCAACCTTCCGCGTCCTCGCCGACGAGTTCCGCACCGACACCGGCGCCGCCTACCCAATCGTCAACTTCCCGACCCACATCTTCATCGACGCCGACGGCATCGTCCGCGAGATCGTCCGCACCGAGATGGACACCGAAACGGCGGTGGCGAACGGCGAGGCGCTGCTCGATCGGTGATCGCGACGCGTGGATCCGCACGGCGCACCGAAAACCACCGTCGCCGCGACGGACCGCCGCGCCCCG
>CADCWE010000082.1 GCA_902806325.1 uncultured Thermomicrobiales bacterium
CGCCCGGCCCCGTCGGAGACCACGCGACCGGCCGTCTCAGTCCTCCGTCCTCCGTCCTCCGTCCTTGCCCGTCGCCCCGCCCGCCCAGGAGCCGCGATGATCCCCTCCGCCGCCCGCCCCGACCAGGACCAGCCGTCGGACCCCGCCGATTTGCCGCCGCTGGGCGAGACCGACCGCGTCCTCGCCGCCCTGGCGTACCTGTTCACGCCGATCGCGGCGTGGCTGGTGTTCCTGTTCGCGCCGCGGGGGCAAAACTTCCGCCGCGCCCACGCCCAGCAGGCGATCGTCTTCGGGCTGGTGGTGCTGGTCTTCGAGGTGATTTTGGCCGTCTTCGACGGGCGCGTCGTCGCCGCCGTGGCCTACCTGGTCCCGCTCGCCCTCCACTCGCTGCTCGCCTTCCGCGCCTACACCGCCGACGCCGTCTTCCTCCTCCCCGCCCTCGCCCCCCTCACCCGCCGTCTGTTCCCCGACTTCCCGGGGTAGCACGCCCACGTGCTGAACGTTGGCAGCGTCACCGAGCGTGGCAACCGCCCGTCTTCGACACGTTCGCTCGCGTCCTCGCCCGCCACGACGGCTTCATCGAGGAGGATCTGGACTTCATCGTCAACTACGACGTCAAGTACCGGCTGGGGCGGGAGGGGGGCGGGGAGGGATGAGCCATGGGACCGATGGCCGACGCCGACGGTCGATCCGGCTCCAAGGGTACGACTACACGCGGGCGGGCGCCTACTATCTGACCGTTTGCGCGCACGCGACGGCGCCCTCGTTCGGGACCGTGGACGGCGACCGGGTGCGGCTGACGGTGGTCGGCGAAGCGGCGGCGGCCTGCTGGCTGGCGATTCCGGACCATTTTCCGGGAGTGGACCTAGACGCCTTCGTCGTGATGCCGGATCACCTGCACGCGGTGGTGGTGATCGGGGGTACGGCGGGGGACGGTAGGGGCACGGCATGCCGTGCCCGTACGGCGGGCGGGGGCGGCGGGCGCGAGGCGTTTGGCCGCCCGGTGGCGGGATCGGTGCCCACGATCGTGCGGTCCGCGAAGGGCGCGGCCACCAAGGCGGTGAACGAGCTGCTCGGCACGCCCGGTCGCCCGCTGTGGCACCGCAATTACTTCGAGCACGTGATTCGGAACGAACGGTCGCTGGAGCGGATTCGGGCCTATATCATGGAGAATCCGGCGCGGTGGAATGCCAACGCCGGGCTTGACGATGGACGGGCACGGCATGCCGTGCCCCTACGGGAGGCGTCGCCAATACCCGCGCCCGCGCCGCCATCGCCCGCGCCGGCGCCATCCCCCGTAGGGGCGCGGCATGCCGTGCCACGAGCGCCCCTATCGTTGATCGGCAATGCGGCGTTGCTCGACCTTCCCCTGCTGGCCTTCTTCTGCTCCCGGCGCTGCCCCGGCAGCCTAATCCTCCGCGCCTACGATCTGGCGCGGGAATTGCGCGCTGCCGGGGTGCCGGTGGTGTCGGGGTTCCAGACGCCGATCGAGCAGGAATGCTTGGCGCTGCTGCTGCGCGGGGAGCAACCGGTGGTCGTCTGCCCGGCGCGGGGGATCGCGGGAATGCGCGTGCCACCAGTCTGGCGGGCGCCGCTCGAGGCCGGTCGACTGCTTGTGGTCTCGCCGTTCGCCGCGGACGAGCGGCGGCCGACCGTGGCCCTGGCCGAACGGCGCAACCGCTTCGTCGCGGACCTGGCGGCGCGCGTGCTCGTCGCCCACGCCGACCCCGGCGGTGCCACCGAGCGCCTCAGCCGGGCGTTGATCGGGCAAGGCAAACCGGTCTTGACCGTCCTCGATCCCGCGAACCGGCATCTGCTCGATGCTGGGGCGCTGCCGGTGAACGGGTGGACGGCGGACGCGCCGCCCCATTGATCCGTACGGGCACGGCATGCCGTGCCCCTACCACCCGTCCCCGCCTCAGGAGCCTCCCCATGCCCGGATCCGACGCCGCCGATCTCGCCCGCCGCCACGCCGAAAGCCTCTTCCCCAGCGTCGGGCTCTTCTACGACGAGCCGATCGAGTTCCGCCGCGGCGAGGCCCAGTACCTCTACGACGGCGAGGGGCGGCAGTACCTCGACTTCTTCGGCGGCATCGCCACCGTCGCCTCCGGCCACGCCGTGCCGGAGATCAACCAAGCGATCAAGGACCAGCTCGACCGCGTCACCCACACCAGCACCCTCTTCCTGATCCGCTCCCAGATCGAACTCGCCGAGCGGATCCGGGCGATGACCCCGGAGAAGCTGGACAAGGTCCTCTTCGTCAACTCCGGCACCGAGGCCAACGAGGCCGCCTTTCTGGTCGCCACCCTCGCCCGCGATTCCAACGAACTGATCGCCCTCCGCCACTCCTATCACGGCCGGTCGTTCGCCACCATCAACGCCTCCGGCCAAACCCCCTGGCGCTCCTCCACCCTGTCCCCGCTCCACGTCCACTACGTCGGCAACCCCTACTGCTACCGCTGCCCCTGGGAAAAAACATATCCGAGTTGCGGCCTGCTCTGCGCCCGCGACGTCGAGGCGGTGATCCAAACCACCACCTCTGGCCGCCCGGCCGCCTTCGTTGCCGAGCCGATCCAGGGCGTCGGCGGGTTCCTGACCCCGCCCCCGGAATACTTCCAGGAGGTGAAAACGATCCTCGACCGCCACGGCATCCCGTTCGTCTGCGACGAGGTCCAGACCGGCTGGGGCCGCCTCGGCGTCGCCGACTTCGGCTTCCAGGCCTACGGGGTCGACCCCGACGTCGTCGTCTTCGCCAAGGGCCTCGGCAACGGCGTCCCGATCGGCGGCCTGATCGCCACCGACGAGCTGGCGTCCAGCATCCGCTCCCTCAGCCTCTCCACCTTCGGCGGCAACCCCCTCGCCACCACGGCCGCCCTGGCCAACCTGAACTACATCGCCACCCACAACCTGCGCGACAACGCCCGCCGCGTCGGCGCCCACCTCAAGGCGCGCCTCTGGGACCTGGCCGCACGCCACCCCGCGATCGGCGACGTCCGCGGCCTCGGCCTCCTCGTCGCCGTCGAGCTGGTCGCCGACCGCCAAACCAAAGCACCCGCTCCCGCCCTCGCCCTCCGCGTCCTCGAAGAAGCCAAACGGCGCGGCCTGATCGTCGGCAAGGGAGGCCTCCACGCCAACACCCTCCGCCTCTGCCCGCCCCTGATCGTCACCGAATCCGACGCCGACGCGGCGGTGGCGATCCTGGACGAGGCGCTGGCCGCCGCCGCGGCGACGGGGCGATAGCGGCGGGTATCGTCCGTCGCTATCGCCCCCCGTCGATCGGCAGGGGTAACCGGGAGGGGGACGGCGCGACGGGTTTCGGCCGCGCCCTCGCCGCTCGCCCCTTCGTTCACCCCGCGAAGGAGCACGCCCGCGATGACCGACGCCGCCCCCGCTCGCGTCGCAGGCCCGTTCCCGGTCACCCGCTCCGTCCTCTCCGCGCCCGCCCTCGCCGCCCGCCTGCTGCCGGCCTACGCCCTCGGTCCGGACCCGGCCTGCGACCTCCTCCACCACGGCCTCAACGACCTCTACCGGGTCGAAGACCGGGATGCGCACCCGAACCGGTACGTCCTCCGGGTCCTGCAATCCCGGGGGCGCGATCCCGACGACGTCGCCTACGAGGTCGCCCTGCTCGACCACCTGGCCGCCCGCGGCGTCCCGGTGGCCCGGCCCATACCCCGCCGCGACGGCGCGTTCGTGACGGTCCTCGAGGCCCCGGAAGGCCCCCGCCCGGCGGTCCTCTTCGCCTGGGCGCCCGGCGTCCCGCTCCACGCCACCGACCACGACGAAGTCACCGCCGAAGCCTACGGCGGTGCCGCCGCCGGCCTCCACGCCGCCACCGACGGGTTCGCCCCGCCCGGCGCCCGCTTCCGCCTCGACCACGGGTTCCTGGTCGACGCGCCGCTCGCCGCCGTGCGCCCCCTGCTCGTCCACCGGCCCGAGGACCGGGCGTGGCTGGACCGGCTGGCCGATCTCCTTGTTGCCCGGATCGCCGCACTGCCCGCCACCGGATTGGACGTCGGCCCCTGCCACGGCGACCTGTCCGGCGCGAACGCGGCCATCGCCGACGACGGCACCCTCACCTTCTTCGACTTCGAGAACTGCGGCCTGGGCTTTCGCGCCTCCGACCTCGCCACCTTCCGCTGGGGCGTCGCGATGGGCGCCCACCGGATGGGCGTCGACGACGAGGCGCTCTGGTCGGCGTTCCTCCGGGGCTACGCCGGGCGGCGGCCGATACCCCGCCGGGATCGCGCGGCCGTCCCGCTCTTCGTCGCCGCCCGGCACTGTTGGTACCTTGGCCTCCAGGCCGCCAACCGGGACCACTGGGGTCTGGCCGAGGCCGACGACGCGTTCTTCGACGCCGAACTCGCGTTCCTGCGCGATTGGATCGACCGCTTCCTGCCGGATGCGCGGTAGTCTCCCGGGCTCCAACCCCGCGGGTTGACGGCGGTCGCTACCGGATCGCCGCCAACAACCGCGCGCACCCCAACGCCTCGTCCCACCCCGAGCCGTTGTCCTCGACCGTCCAGGCGGCGGAGAGGACCGCCTTCGCGATCCCCCAGCCTCGCACGCGCTCCCGCGGTAGGTCCAACTCCTCCGCCAGTTGGTCGACGCGGCGCGCCAGGAGGCGGCCGGGGTTCGGCCGGTCCAGCACCCCGGCGGGGTTGAAGAACAACGACGCGGTGTCAAAGGCCGCTTCGCCGATCACCCCCTTCGGGTCGATCCTGAGCCACGGCGCCCGCGCTCCCGCCAGCACGTTGCCGTGGTGGAGGTCGCCGTGGAGCAGCTGCGGCGCGCCGGAGGACGCGGTCAGGTCGCGATAGAGGCGCTCCCCCCGGTCCACCAGGTCGACCGGCAACGGTCCGCCGCCGCCGCCGAACCGCGCCCGCAGCCGGTCGAACGCCCGGCCCCAATCGGCCACCGTCGGGAACGGGTGGTCGCCTTCTGGGGCGGGACACCGCAGGGCGCGGAGCACGGACGCCGCCGCGCCGGTCGCCGCCGCGTCGTCGTCGAGGGCGGCGATCGGCGTCCCCGGCTCGACCCGCTCCAGCAGCAGGGCGCGGCGCGCCGCGTCCGCCCGCAGCAGGCGCGCCATTCCCCGCCCGCCGAACAGGCGCAATGCCGCCGCCTCGGTGGCGAACTCGTGGCCCGGCAAACAGACCTTCAGCACCGCCCGTCTCCCGTCCGCCGTTTCGACGGGCAACACGACGTTGTACGACAATCCCGGAAACGGCGGCGAGACCGTCAGTCCCCATTCCCCGGCCAGCGCCGCGACCGCGTCCGGCACCGACCGCGCCCAGGCGGCGCCCGCTTCGCCGTAGATCGCGACCGCCGTCTGGACGATTCCCGCCGGCACCCCTTCCACCGCCCCGCCCCTTTCGTCCAACCACCACGATCCCGCGGGTGGGATGCTACCCTCTGCGCCGCGGGCCAGGAGGTCGGGGGCCGGTCCGCGACCCGCAATCCCGCCGTCCCCCGTTCCCGGTCCGCATCTGGAGGACCCGACCGATGATGCCCATCGCCTCGCGACCACCGGCCGGGGCGTCGTTCGAGGACCGCCTCTGCGGCGCGGCCGGGTTGCGACCCGTCGCCTACGCCGAGATCGCCGGGCACCCCGGCGCCACGCTCCAAGCGGCGCTGGTCGTCGCCGTGGCGGCCGGCGCCGACGCGATCGGCAACGTGGCCCAGGAGGGCGGGCGCGGTCTGGTCAACGGCGCGGTCGGCGGGCTGCTCGGCTGGGCCGTCTTCGCCGGCATCGTGCTGCTGGTGGGGACGCGGGTGCTCGGGGCCGGTCCGGCCCCCGGCCTGTTCTGGCGTCTCCTCCGCGCCCTCGGTTTCGCCCAGGTGCCGCTGGTGCTGACGGTGTTCGGCGTCGTGCCCGTCCTCGGCGGATTGATCGCCCTGATCGCGTTCGCCTGGTTCTCGATGGCCGCCGTGGTCGCCGTTCGTCAGGCCCTGGGCGTGGGGTTCGGCCAAGCCCTGGTCGCCGCGCTCGTCGCCCTCCTCGCCTACGGCCTGGCCCGGCTCGTCGTCTGGGTCCTGCTCGGGATCGGCAGTTGGTTCGGTCTGGGGTAGGCCGGTCGCCCGGCGGGTGAGCACCACCGCCCGCTGCCGGTCGCCCCGTCGCTCCATCCGGGGGCACGGGAATCGCGGGCAGGAACCGGTCCGTCCGCCGGGATAGACCGAGACGGGCGGGGCGGTGCCCGCCGACCGAGGGGGCGACACGGTGGCGGTGGTGCTGGCGGAGGTCACGCGGGGGGATCGGGTGGAGAGCGTCCACCACGGGGTGGTGGTGGTCGCCGACGTGGCGGGGAACGTGGTCGCCGCCGCCGGCGATCCGGAGCGGTTTGCCTTTTTCCGATCGTCGGCGAAGCCGTTTCAGGCGGTGCCGATGGTCGAGAGCGGCGCCGCCGACGCCTTCGGCTTCACCGAGGCGGAGCTGGCGTTCTGCTGCTCGTCCCACAGCGCCGAGCCGGCGCAGCAGGCCCAGGTGCGGGCGATGCTGGAAAAACTGGGCCTCGGGGAGGATGCCCTGCGCTGCGGCATCGCGCCCCCCTACGACGAGGACGAAGCGGCCCGCGTCGCCGCCGGGTTGGTGCCGCCTTCCCCGGTCCAGTGCGACTGCTCCGGCAAGCACACCGGGATGCTCGCCGCCTGCCGCCACCTCGGCTACCCGCTCGATTCCTACCTCGACGCCGCACACCCCCTCCAACGCGCGATCCTGGGGGTCGTGGCCGAGGTGCTGCGCGTGCCGGCGGCGGAGATCGCCCTCGCGCCGGACGGGTGCAGCCTGCCGACCTTCGGCGCCCCGCTGCGCGCCTTCGCCGCCGCCTACGCGGCGTTCGCGGCACCGGACCGGGCGCCGGCCGGCCACGGCCGGGAGCACGCCCCGGCGCTGGACCGGCTCCGGGCGGCGATGGTCGCCCACCCGCAAAACATCGCCGGCCAGGGCGAACTGGACTCGGACCTGATGGAGGTCACCGGTGGTCGGGTCGTCGCCAAGCTGGGCGCGGAAGGGCTGCTGTGCCTGGCGATCCCGGGGCGCGGGTTGGGCATCGCGCTGCGCGTCCTCGACGGCTCGGAGCGGGCGCGCGGCGTGGTCGCCCTGGCGGCGCTGGAGCAACTCGGGCTGATCGAGCCGGGCGAGGCGAACGCGCTGCGGGAGCGCCAAAGCCCCGCCGTGGACAACTTCAACGGCTGGCACGTCGGCGAGGTGCGACCGGCCTTCCGCCTGGACGCGGCGTAGCCGATCGCCGTCCCGCCGGCACCCCCCGCCATCCGGCGAGCCACCGGCCGCGTCACCCCGCGGCGTGCAATCCGTGGCCGTCGTGGCCGACGATGGCGTTCCAGACGACCGTTGGGCG
>CADCWE010000083.1 GCA_902806325.1 uncultured Thermomicrobiales bacterium
CGGTCGGCGACTTCGGCGCCGAGGAGTTGTTCGGCCGCATCGACCGCGCCTTCGGCGGCATCCCGGCCGGCGATCCCGTGCCGCCGGTGCGGGCGACGGAGCCGCCCCAACTGGGCGAGCGGCGGATCACCCTTCGCCGCCCCACGCCGACGGCCTACCTCCGGGTCGCCTACCGGGCGCCGGCGGGCAAGCACACGGACACCGCCGCGCTGCTCGTCGCCGACGCCGTCCTCTCCGGCGGCAAAGGGATGGGCCTGGGCGGGGGCGGGCCAATGGGTCGCTCGGCCCGCCTCTACCGGGCGTTGGTCGCCTCCGGGCTCGCCCGCTCGGCCAGTTCGGATTTCGATCTTTATGTCGATCCGTTTCTGTTCTCGATCGGGGCGACGGCGCTGCCGGGGACCGCGCCGGAGCGGATCGAGGCGGCGGTCGACGCCGAAGTCGCCCGCCTGGCGACGGAGCCCGTTCCGGACCACGAGCTGGCGCGGGCGATGAAGCAGGTCCGGGCGCAGTACGTCTACTCCGGCGAAGGGGTCACCAACCAGGCGTTTTGGCTCGGCCAGATGGAGATCGTCGACTCGTACCGGCGGGCGGAAACGTTCGTCGCGGAGCTGGCGGCGGTGACCCCGGAGGACATTCGGAGGGTGGCAAGAACCTACCTCACCCCCGCCGCGCGGACCATCGGCTGGCTGATCCCCGCCGGGGACGGCGGCGGGTCCGCGACCGACGTCCTCGCCGCCGCGATGCCGTTCCGCCGGTGGAGCATCGGCGGCGCCCCGGCGCCGGGGCCAACGGAGTCGGCGGCCCGCACCGGACGGGCGCCATTCGAGCGCACGGAGTTGGACAACGGGATCGTCATCCTCGGGCAAGCGCGACCGGACGCGCCGACCGTCGTCGTTCGGATGCGGTTCGAGGCCGGGTCGGCGAACGATCCCGAGGGCCGGGAAGGTTTAGCGGCGTTCACGGCCCGGATGCTGGCTCGCGGCCAGGAGGGACGGACCTTCGAACAGTTCAACGAGGCGACCGACGACCTCGGGGCATCGCTGGGGGTAGAAGCCAACCGCACGTTCGTCGAACTCGGCCTGCGCTGCCTGCGCGAAGACCTGCCGGCGATGCTCGACCTGGCGGCGGACGTGCTGCGGCGACCGTCCTTTCCGGAGGACGAGATCGCCAAGGTCCGCAACGAGCTGATGACGGGGATCCGCGAAGCGGAGAACGACACCCGGTCGGCGGCGGATTTGGCGATGCGGCGATTGCTCTACCCGGTCGGGCACCCCTCGGCGCGGCGCACGATCGGCACGGCGGAATCCGTGGCGGCGATCGGCCGGGACGACCTGGTCGCGTTCCACCGCGACCGGTTCGGGCCGAAGGTGCTGACGGTGGCGATCGTCGGCGGGGTTGCCGACCTGGCCGAAGCGGCCGGGTTGATTGGCGCCCGATTCGGCGACTGGACGGCCCACGCCGAGCCGCCGACCCCGCCGCCGCCCGCGGTGCGCCCGGTCGAACCGGCGCAAGTACGGGTGTTGATCCCGGCCAAGAGCCAGGCCGACCTGGCGATCGGGTTCCCGGTGCCGGAGCGGTCGCACCCGGATCACTACGCCCTCGACACCGCGAACCTGATCCTCGGCAGGTTGGGATTGATGGGCCGCTTGGGTGCCAACGTGCGCGACTCCCAGGGGCTGGCGTACTACGCCTACAGTCAGGTCGAGTCCGGCCGCGAAGGCGGCGTCTGGGTCGGCAAGGCCGGGGTCGACCCGAAGGACATCGAACGCGCCTTGGCCGGGATCGAGGCGGAGGTACAGCGGCTGCGCGACGAGCCGGTGGCCGAGGACGAACTGGCCGACGCCAAGAGCTACTCGACCGGGGTCTTGCCCTTGGCCTTGGAAAGCAACGACGGGGTCGCGGCGACCCTGCTGGCGCTCGAGCGGTTCGACCTGGGTCTGGACTACCTGGACCGGTACCCCGCCATCATCAACGCCCTGACCCGCGAGGACCTGCGAGCGGCGGCCGTCGCGCACCTGGACCCGGAACGGTTGGTGGTCGGGGTGGCGATGCCACCGGAGGAGTCCGAGGGATGAGTCTGGCAACGGAACGGCGGACCATCGGCCTGATCTCGGTCAACGTCGGCCGACCGGCGCCGTTGGGCACGCGGCGCGGCAAGACGGTGTTGAGCGGGATCGTCAAGCGCCCCGTCGCCGGCGCGCTCTCCCTCACCATCCTGAACCTAGAAGGCGACGGCCAGGCCGATCTCCGGGTCCACGGCGGGCCGGAAAAGGCCGTCTACGCCTACCCGGCCGAGCACCTGCCGCGGTGGAACGCGGAGCTGGGCGTGGAGTTCGGGCCGGGCACCTTCGGCGAGAACCTGACGGTCGCCGGGATCCTGGAGGACGAGGCCCGGATCGGCGACGTCTGGGCGTGGGGCGAGGCCCGGTTGCAGATCTGCCAACCCCGCTCCCCCTGCTACAAGCTCGCGCTGCGGACGAATCGGCCGGATCTGCTGAAACGCTTCATCGCCTCCGGGCGGACCGGTTGGTATTTTCGGGTGTTGGAACCGGGCACCGTCGACACCGGCGCGCCGATCCGGTTGGTCGAGCGGGACGCGGCCGGTCTCTCGGTGCTGGACGCCCACCGGGCGATGCACGAGGTCGGATTCCACGAAGAAACGGTTGGCGCGTTGATCGCCCACCCGGCGCTAGCGGCGACGTGGCGAAACGCGTTGCTGGGCTGAGCCAGGTGGCGCGGGCGTTTGCGGCCAGTTGGTCAGCACGACCCCCGCCACCACGATCGCGAACCCGAGTGCGAACGACGCCGACAGCGATTCGTCGAGCAGGGTCGCGCCGAGCGCGGCGGCGACGAGCGGATTGAGGTTGATGTAGACCGTGGACTGGGTCGGGGAAAGCCGGGCCAACCCGTAGCTGATCAAGAAATAACCGCCGGCGCCGGCCAGCACGCCCAGGTAGAGCACGAGGAGTAGGGTCCGCCCGTCCAGGTCCCGCGCCTCCCCCACGAACCCGGCGGCGACCGCGAAGGGGAGCAGCATCGCGGCGCCGAGGGTCATCGTGTAGGCGGTCAGGAGGGCGGCCGGGTAGCGCCGGAGCAGCGGTTTGGCGAACACGGCGTAGAGCGCGCCGGCGGCGGCGGCCAGCAGCATCAACGCGTTGCCGCCGGCATCGGACCACGAGCCACCCCCCCCGCCCCGCGCGAACACCACGGCGACGCCGGCGCACGAAAGCACGACACCCAAACCCTGGCGGCGGGTCAGTGCCTCGCGGCCGAAAAACCGCCCAAAGACCACGCTCCAGAGGGGCATCGTCGCCAGCATCACCGCCCCCCGTGACGCCGTCGTCAGGCGGAGCGCGCCGTTGAACAGCAGCGGAAAGACGGCAAACAGGATCCCGGCCAGGAACACGACGAGCGGCAGATCGCGCCGTTCCAGCCTGAGCTTTGTGGCATCGAACAGGGCAAGCACCCCAAACAAGATCAGCCCGCCTTGGCCGAACCGGAGCACCGCCAGCACGAGCGGGGAAACGTCCTCCCCGGCCGACCTGGTGGCGACCACCGCGCCGCCGAACAAGACCGAGCCGGCCATCGCGGCGAGGTTTCCCGCCAGCCGCCCGCCCGACACCGGCACACCCGTTCCCTTCCGGTTATCCGCGTCTGGGCTCGGCGGCGGGGGTCGGGTCGACGACGAGGCCCGGGTCGAGCACCACCGGGGCGGGTCCGCGGACGGTGGCGGGATCGGGCACGTAGGCGACGAACGATGGCCGGCCGTCCATGTCGTCGCCCAGGATCGTCTGGCCGCCCGGGTAGAGGCGCTCCACCTCCGGTAGGGATTCTTGGTACGGGCCGAGGAAGACGAAGACGGGGTCACCCTTTGACGGGTCGGCGGCTAGGGAGAAGTCACCGAACTCGTCGGAGCGATCCTCGGCCGAGACATCCGGGGCCAAGAATTGGCGAGTCTCGTAGTTGACCGACCACCGCGCGGCGTAGAAGTAAACGTGCTCGGCCGGCGAGCGGTCGGCCATAAACCGGGACGCCTCGGCGATCTCACGGGCGAAGACCCAATCCGCCCCGGGCGAATCGGCGAGCGCGGTGCGGAAATCGTCCAGGTTCTGATCGACTCCCAACCAAACCATGACAACCAGCACCGCCGCCACCGGCAGCGTCGCCCACCGCCGCCACGACGCGGCCACACGCAACGCCTCGATGATCGCCAACCCGGCGAACGCGGCGATAAAGGGGACCATGACGAAGGTGCGCCGGCCGTCGCCGTCGACCGTCATCACCGCCGCGATCGGCATGGCCAGCAGCACCAGCACCCCGAGCCAGACCAGCGGCCCTCGTCGCAGCCAGCACCCGAGAACGACCCCGATGATCGCCAACCAGATGATGGACGGCGGCACGTACCGGGTGCCGCCGCTCGCGTCGACGCCGTCCATACGCCCGCCGGACCACAGCCGCGTCCAGTAGGCGCGGTAGCGGTCGATTAGGAAGTCGAGCTTTGCGGCGCCCGAATCGAGGTCGTTCCAGGCCGGGGACTCGCGGATCGACACGCTGCGGGCGTGGTTCAGGTACCCGTTGGCCTCGTCGAAGGCGTAGAGCGCCATCGGCAGGCCGACGACGACGAGCGCGGCCCCGAAGGCGGACGCCCGCAGCAGCACCGATCGCTCGACAAGTCGCCGGTCCAGCAGCAGCCAAACGATGGACGCGGCCAGCAGGAGCACGGTCAGCGCGTTCGGCGCGAGCGCCACCAGCCCAAGCGCCGCCCCCACGCCGAGCACCGTCCAACGGAACAAGGCGTAGGCGGCAACGACGCCGAGGATCGGCAGGAACACCAGGTGCGCGTTGTAACTGTAGATACCCAAGCCGGCGAGCGCGCCGGCCGCGGCCCACCACCGCCAATCGCCGTTTCGGATCGCTTCCAGCAGCGCGCCCGTGGCGAGCACGGTGATCAAGGGCCACGTCGCCAAGGGAAATCCGATGTGGGCGTAGTGCAGGTGCCAACTCATTACCGCCAGGATCGCGGTCCCGGCGAGCGCGGTGCGCGCCCCCGCGTGCCGCCGCAGCATCCAATAGAGCGCGATCAACGTCAGCGTGGCGGCGACCGCCGACACGACCCGGACGGCGAACACCGTTTTGCCGAACACGGCCACGGACGCCGCCGTCAGGTAGAGCGGGCCCGAGGGCTGGCCCCGGGCGTCCACCGAATACGGCCCGATCCAGCCCTGATCGAGGATCCGCTGGCCCTCCATCCCCGCGATCGCTTCGTCGCCGTGCAGCCCGCGGGGAACCGTGACCAGGTCGTCGAACCGGAGCACGGCTCCGACGACCAGGATCGCCAACGCCAGCGCCACTTCCCATCGCAGTGGGAGCGATTCCGCCGCGGCCATCGGCCGGCGCGCCGCGACCGCCCAGCGCGCTCGTTCCACCGCGGCCCAGTGTCCGGCCAACCCCTCGCGCGGTCCGGCTCCCTGGACGGCGGGCCAATCTGCCAGCGCGCGCAACCGGGCGCCGCGGCCGAGGCTTGAGGGCGCTTCCGCAATCGCCGCAACGGCGGGAACCGTGGCCTCCACGGCTCCCGATTGATTACCGGAACGGACGACCCGGCGAAGCTGCGCCACGTCGGCCCGTAGCCCGACCAACTCCTCGCGCATCGCGGCGAACTCGGCGACCGACGGGACTTCTTGCCCGGAGCCGACCCCACCAGTGCCGTTGGCCGCGGCAGGAACGTCGATCGGGCGCCGTAGCACCGGATCCGCGCGGGTAGCCGGCGGCGCGGGCTTCGGTTTGGGTCGTCTCGGTGTCCCGATCATGCCGGAAATCCTAGCACGCCGGTCTGCGTCCGGTGGAATGGGCGGATGGTCCGGAAGTCCCAGGCGCCACTCCAGGCCGAGGCGGTCGGCGGTGGCCTACCCGGAGACGTCCGTCGCCGCGGCGAGTGCGGCGAAACGCACCCCGGCCGCGTTCTCCTCGGCGAAGCGCAGGTCCCAGGCGGTGGTAAACAGGATCACCGGGCGCCCGTCGCGGTCCTCGGCCCGGAGCCGGCCGCGCCCGTCGCCGGCGGCGGCCACCGCCAGCGGATCCCCGGTGACCCAGCGCGCGGCGGAATACGCCAGCGGTTCGAGGTGCGTGGCAACGTTGTACTCGGCCTCCAGGCGGTAGCGGACGACGTCGAACTGCAAGGCGCCGACCGCCGCCAGGATCGGTTCCCGGCGACCGCTGGAGACGGGGTAGAAGAGCTGGATCGCGCCTTCTTCCTCGATCTGGGTCAGGCCCTTGAGGAACTGCTTGTAGCGGTCGGCCTGCGTGTGGCGCAGCAGGGCGAAATGCTCGGGTTGGAAGCGCGGCAGGGGCGGGAACTCGCCGATCTCGGCTTCGCTGACGGTGTCGCCGATCGCGAACAGGCCGGGGTTGATCAGCCCGACCACGTCGCCGGCGTAGTCTTCCTCGACCACCTCGCGGTCTTGGCCGAAGAGGCGGAGGGGGCGGGCCAGGCGGACGCGCTTCTTGGACCGCGGGTGCCAGACCTCCATGTCGCGCTCGAACCGCCCGGAGACGACGCGGAGAAAGGCGACCCGGTCCCGATGGCGCGGGTCCATGTTCGCCTGGATCTTGAACACGAACCCGGAAAACGCGGGATCGGCCGGTTCGACAACCGTCTCCGAGGTCGCCTGCGCGCCCGGCGTCGGGGCCAGCGCGACGAAGCGGTCCAGGAAGAGCTGAACCCCGAAATTGGTCAGGGCGCTGCCGAAGCAGACCGGGGTCAGCTCCCCGGCCAACACGGCCTCCTGGTCGAACGGCGTCCCGGCGGCGTCGAGCAATTCCAGGTCCTCGCGCAGGGTGGCGGCGGGTTGGGCACCGATCAGGGCGTCGAGGGCGGGATCGTCCAGGCTGGCGACGCGGACCGGGGCGCGTTTGGCGCCGTGTTCCGTGCGCTCGAAGAGGTGGACGCTGCCGGTCTCGCGGTCGTAGACGCCGCGAAAATCCGGTCCGTCGCCGATCGGCCAGTTGAGCGGGTAGGTCCGCAGCCCGAGCACCCGCTCGATCTCGTCGAGCAGGTCGAGCGGGTGGCGCCCCGGCCGGTCCAGTTTGTTGACGAAGGTGAAGATCGGGGTCCGCCGCTGGCGGCAGACCCCAAACAGTTTTAAGGTCTGCGGCTCGATGCCGCGGGCGGCGTCGAGGACCATCACGGCGCTGTCGACGGCGGTCAGGGTCCGGTAGGTGTCCTCCGAAAAATCCTGGTGACCGGGGGTGTCGAGGAGGTTGATCTGGCAACCGGCATACGGAAAGGCGAGCGTGGTCGAGGAGATCGAGATCCCGCGCTCGCGCTCCATCGCCATCCAGTCCGAGGCGGCGTGGCGTTGGGTCTTGCGGGCGGTGACGCTGCCGGCCAGGGCCACCGCGCCGCCGTAGAGGAGCAGCTTCTCGGTCAAGGTCGTCTTGCCGGCGTCGGGGTGGGAGATGATGGCGAAGGTGCGCCGCCGCGCCGCCTCGGCGGCGATGCCGGCGGCGAGGGGATCGGTGGCCACGGCGGGGCGGTCGAGGGTGGACGTGGCAATCATCGGGAGGCTCCGGGGGCGAAGGGGAAACGCAAGCACGACGACCGGCGACCGTTCGCGGTCGCCGGTGGCGGAATAATAGGCGATGGCGCGCTACGGCGGGGCGCCGGGTCCGGGCGGAGGACGTTCGCGAACCCAATAGGCCAAGCGCAACAACGGCAAATACCCCAACCGCTCGTAGACCGGACGCCCATCGTCGCTGGCGATGAGCATCGCCGGCAAGGTCGGGTCGGCACGCGTCGCCCACCAGGTCAGCGCCGCCCCGAACCCGCGCCGACGAGCATCCGGCAGCGTCGCCACGCAATCGACGCCGACGACGCCGTGGTCGACGAACGCCGAGGCGACGGCGACCGGACGCTCGCCGTCCCAACCGACCCATTTCCGCGACCGAGGTTCGTCGAGGATCGCCGGATCGAGCAGCGCCCCCGGCGCGGACGGCTGCAACTCCGGCAACGGAAACCCGGCGATGGCGACGGCCTCGAAGGCGCGCAACGCCTCGACCGTGCGCACCTCCTCGATCCGCAGTCCCGGCGGCGGGGGCGGAGGGGTCCCGCCCGGTGGGCGAAGCAGCAGCGGCGGGTGCCCGCCGAGCGTCCACCCCCAGCGCCTCGGCTCGTCGGTCGGCCAGGCGACCCAGAGGTGCATCTCGCCGGTTCCGGTCGGCGACGCGAAGGCGAACCCGTCGATCGCCGCGAGCACTCCGCCGGGATCACCGGGTGGCAACGGGGCAAGGAGCGTGGCCGAGTTAAAGAACCCGGCGGGGCGACCGGCATCCGCGGCGGCCATCCCGTCCCGGCGCAGAGCGCGCCCGCCGAGCGCCACCCCGTGCGTTTCAACGTCGGCCGCCCAGTTGAAGAGGAACCGGCGGAGGTAGGAGTCCCCGATTGGGGCCTTGGGTTCCCAGCCGTTTGTCAACTGCTCGGCGTTCTCGGCCACCGGTCCCGTCCTCCCCAGTGGTCGACTCCTGCCGCGTTTTGGCCCCCTGAGACCGCCGACCAGCCCCCCACTCACGAAGTCGTTCCGGGCTTGTCGAGGAATCTCGTCGTCGATTACGGAGGACGAGATTCCTCGCCGCGTTCGGGATGGCCCGGGCGGTGGGGGGAGACGCGAAGCGATGATGCCTTCGAGAATTCGGCCGTCGGTTAAGTGGCGACGGCCGCCTCCGCGGCGGGCATCGGCTTCAGGTAGACCAGGTACTCGTTGAGACCGACCTTGAGGATCCGGCTAACCAGGTAGCGGGTTTGATGCGCGGAGTCGCGGTAGACGCCCCCCGCCCGGAACCGGCCCAGGCGCATCTCGCGGGAGGTCTTGGCGATCAGCTCGTAGGTCACCTTACCGCAGCGGTCGCAGGTGAAATACTGGTCCACTTCGTCGGTCGGTCCCGTGTAGCCGCGTTGGATAAGCCGGGTGTCCCCGCTCCCGCACCACGGGCAGACCCGATCCGACAGCGCGTTCTGGGTCGGCAGATGGGGCATCGGCATCGCTGCCATGGCGTTCGACTCCCCTTCCCCTGGGCGGGTCGTGGCAAGGGCACGGGCGAGAACTGGGACGACAACGGCGCGCCGCCGCCCAGCCAGAACGGCGACGGCCGCATTGTACCAGGGTCGACCTGGGCGCGGGCGACGACCGGTGCCGCCCAGACACCGGCCGGCACCGCCCGCGCGGTCGCTGCCGGGTCGGACGGGACCGGGCATAATGGGCGCCGGAGATCGGCGACCGGCGGCGCAACGCAGCGCGGCGGGCGGAAGGAGACCAAACGATGGTGACGACGGTGGCCGAGTCCGAAACCGCGCCGACGGGGGTCGACCAGTCCGAGATCGACCGCGTGCTCGAAGGGAGGACGCTGATCATCGCCTCGAACCGGGGGCCGGTCACGTTCTCGTTCGAGGACGACGGCACGTTCTCGGCCCGCAAGGGCAGCGGCGGCCTGGTCACCGCGGTCAGCGCGATCGCCCGCGACCGGCGTCCGATCTGGATCGCGGCGGCGATGACCGAGGGCGACCGGGCGCGGACCGAACTCGCCCAGCGCACCGGCGAGGGGCTGATCAGCCCGCCGGGCGGCGGCAGCGAGTTCCGCCTCCGGTTCGTGGTCCCGACCGCCAACGCCTACCGTGGCTACTACAACGAAATCAGCAACCCGCTCCTCTGGTTCCTCCAACACTACCTGTGGGACACGCCGCGCTCCCCGGACATCACCGCCGAGACCTGGAGGGCCTGGCACGAGGGCTACGTCGCGGTCAACCGCCTCTTCGCCGAGGAGATCGTCGCCGCCTGCGAACACTGCACCGAGCCGCCGGTGATCATGCTCCAGGACTACCACCTGTACCTCTGCGGCGGCTTCGTGCGGGAGACCATGCCGGACGCGGTCCTCCAGCACTTCGTCCACATCCCGTGGCCGGACCCCGACTACTGGCGCCTGCTGCCGTTGGCGATGCGCCAGGCGATCTGCGAGGGGATGCTCGGCAACGACGTGGTCGGCTTCCAAACCCCCGCCCACGCCCGCTCGTTTATGTACACCTGCGAATCCTACGTGCCCGGCGCGAGCATCGACTACGCGGGCCGCAGCGTGGTCTGGAACGGGCACCGGACCGAGGTTCGCGCCTATCCGATCTCGATCGACACGGCGGCGGTCCGCCGCGCCGCCTACTCCAAAGAGGCCCGCGCCCACGACCGCTACCTGCCCAACCATTGGAACGAGTTCACGGTGCTGCGGGTCGACCGGGCCGAGCCGAGCAAGAACATCGTCCGCGGCTTTCTCGCCTTCGACCGTTTTCTGGAAGCGCACGAAGAGTTCCAGGGCCGGGTCAACTTCGTCACGATCATGGTCCCGTCGCGGATGGACGTCGAGGAGTACAAGACCTACCTCGACGACGTCAGCGCGACCGTCGGCCGGATCAACGCCCGCTACGCCAACGTCGAGACCGGCTGGCAACCGATCCACATGATCATGGGCGAGAACTACCCGCGCGCCCTGGCGGCGATGAAGTGGTACGACGTGCTGCTCGTCAACTCGATCATCGACGGCATGAACCTGGTCGCCAAGGAAGGCGCGCTGCTCAACGAGCGCAACGGCGTGCTGATCCTCTCCGAGGGGGCCGGGGCGGCGATCCAACTCGGCGACGACGCCCTGATGATCGCCCCGGCCGACATCGAGGGCACCGCCGAGGCGATCTACCAGGCGCTAATCATGCCGCTCCACGAGCGCCGCCGGCGCGCCGAGCGCCTGCGCCGGATCGTCGAGAACGACGACGTCGGGATGTGGTTCCGCGAGCAACTCGGCGACATCGTCCGCTACGCGATCCGGCCGGACGCCGAGAACCGAGAACGCGGACTGGACGCCGTGGCGGCAGATCCGGCCCCAGTTCCGGCGACCCGCCCCAACTGATACCCTTGCGGCATCGTGGCCTCAGAACGCCGGTGCGGTCGGACATCGTTCGTCTCGTGGCCGTCGCCTTGCGCGGTCACTCCCATCGGCCTAGGGCCATCGCACGCGACACCCCGGAGAACCCGCCATGAGCGACAACGAACGCCGCGGATTGGGCAAGGTCGTCTACGGCGACGGCACCGACCGAGGCGAGGACGAGACCGCCCGGGCCAACGACGAGAACGGCCCGCTCGACGAGATCGGGCAAGCTTCCGAAGAATCGTTCCCCGGCAGCGATCCTCCCGGGTACACCAAAGGCGGCACCTCTCAAGTGTCGATCGAGCCGGGGTCCCAGGCGGACGAAGAGGCGTGAAACAAGCCCAAGAAAAGACGCGGCAGTCTCCAATCCGCTCTGGAATCGGCCACATCCTCTGCGAGCTTCGCTTGGCTGCGAATCGAAATCGTGACGTCGCGGCGGGGTCTCTCATCCAATCCGCCGCGCCGAACTCCACCCCGCTCAGGGATTGACGACCTATCGCGGTTCCCGCCACAACTTCCTCGTGTCCCACGTCTGCCAGAGCTTGTTCGGCTGGAACCCGTAGACGTCCGGCCGAACCAGCACCAGATCCTGCGGAAACCCGAACCACAGCCCGAACAGGTCCTCGTTCGTCGCGCGTTGGAGGCGGGAGAGGGCGTCCTTCAGCGCAGCGGGGTCGGTGGCGACCAGGGCGTCGGCGACGGCTTGATCCACGTCGAGATTGGCGTAGCCGCCGGGGTTCCAGCCCTGGGCGTTGACGCGGATGTCCCAAGACGAGCCGTAGAGGTCGAAGTCGGTGAAGCCGGCGTAGAGGTTGTAGGCGTAGGCGATCAGGTCGAAGTCGTGGCCGGTCTGCCAGCGGCGGCGGAACTCGTCGGCGGGTAAGGACTGGAGATCGAGCGTGACCCCGATCTCGGGCAGGTCTGCGGCGACCGAACGGAGGATCTGGCGCAGTTCCGGCCGGGCGTCGTCGCGGGCGATCACGACCAGGGCCAGCGGTTCGCCGGCCGAGTTTTCGCGCACCCCATCGTCGTCGGTGTCGAGAAACCCGGCGGCGTCAAGAAGCGCGTTGGCGGCGGCGACGTCGCGCTCGGGGTTGGTGACGGTCTCGTCGTAGGCCCAGGGTTGGGCGATGGTGCCGGCGTGGTTGGCGTGGACGAAGCCGGCGAAGACGCGGTCCGCGTAGCGCGTCCGGTCCACGGCCAGGGTCAGCGCTTGGCGCAGAGACCGGTCGGCCAGCATGTCCGGGATCGCGCGGGCCGGGTTGGCGAAGTTGAAGGCGGCGAAGAGGACCGAGGCGGCGTCGGCGGCGTAGAGGCGCCCGACCTCGTGGCGCACCTCCGGCAACCGCGCGGCCCGCAGCGGCCAGACGATGTCGAGGTCGCCGGCCTTCCACGCGTCGAGCTGGTCTTCGCCGTCCGCGTCCGGAACCAGCAGCAGGCGGTCGAAGCGGGGCGCCCCGCCCCAGTAGGCGTCGTTGCGAGCCAACTCCACGCCGCCCTCGCCGGATCGCTCGAATCGCCAGGGTCCGGTGCCGATCGGAGGGGTTCGGGTCCAATCGTACCCGCCGAGCGTGCGGTCCCCTTCCGGCCGCGAGCGCCAGACCTCCGCATACTGGCTGCGCTGGAAGACGAACTGGTTGGACGCGTTGAACAGCCACCCGCCGTCCGGTTCGGTGAGGCGGACCCGGACGGTGTGGTCGTCGAGGGACTCGATGTCGTCCATCAGCGCGAAGAGGTTGCGCACCCCGCTGTCGGTGTCGTCGCGGGCGACCAGGAACGAGAACCGGACATCGCGAGCGGTGAACGGGGAGCCGTCGTGCCAGACGGCGTCGCGACGCAGCCGGTAGGTGATCTCGGTCCCGGCCTCGTTCCAGTCCCAGCGCTCGGCCAACCCGGGGCGTGGCTCCAGCGTCACCTCGTCCATCCGGACCAGGGGATCGAGGACGCTGGCGAGCAATTGGAAACTCTGTCGGTAAGCGACCGGGCTGAGGTTGACCGGGTCGGAGGGGCCGAGCGGAAGGGTCAGGGTGCCGCCCCGTTTCGGCTCGGCGGACTCACGCGGCCGTTGGTCCCGGATCACCGTCAGCCGGTCGGCGGCGATGGGGGGCGGGACCGGGGAGGCCACCGGGGACGCGGCCGGAGTGCCGAGCCAGGCCGCGGCGCCGCGCCGAAGTTCGAGCCGGGATGACCCGGCGGCCGGAACGCTACTGCCGGTGCTCGAGGCGGCGTCGTCACCGCAGGCGGCCAAGCCGGGCAACGCGACCGCGGCAAGCCCGCCGATCAGGCGCCGCCGGTTGACGGCGTCGGCCCAGAACGGGAGACACCGGCCGCGTTCTGGCCCGGCGGCGGCGGCGGTCGGTGCGTCGTTTCGCGATGCGGCATCCACCGTGGCGATTCCCTCGACGGCGTTCGGCCAGATACCGGGATCACGCGGGGGCAACGGCGGGCGTGGCGGCGCCAGTGTATAGTGTACGTACACATTCCGCAAGTGGCCGTCGTGGGTCGCGTCCTGCTTCGAGACGCGGCGCGGTCGTCGGTATGTATGATAGTCCGACGTGGCGGGAACGGGTGCCCGGCGTCGACCGGCGGTGGGGACACGCGGATGTCCGTTGGCGATGACGCGATCATCGGACCACAGCGCGGCGCGCCGCGGGCGCTTCTGATCGCCGCGCGATCGTCGGGGTACGAGCCGGTGGCCAGGATCCTGGCGGCGCGCGGCTACGATGTCCGGATCAGCGACGACCCGGACGCGGTCGAGGTTGACGACCGGATGTCCGTTCCCGTGGTCGTCGTCGAGCACGCCCCCCCTGACCGCGATGCAACGACGATCTGCGCGGTTTGGCGCACCCGGCCCGGCGGGGCGGCGGCGGCGATCCTCGCCATCGTCCCCGCAGGCTCGGTCGCGGACCCGCGCGAACTCGTCGCGGCGGGCGCCACCGACGTCCTGGTCGCGCCCCACGACGTCGCAATGCTGGAGACCCGCCTGTCGCTGATCGAGCGTCAGGCAACCCTCCGCCGCGCCCTTGTGGACGCGACCGCGCGCGCGGACCGCGAGGCCCAAAACGCGCGGCTGCTGGCGAGCGCGGCGGCCCGCCAGGTCCAAGAGCGCGATCTCCTCGATCGGGTACGGACGGCGCTGGCGCGCGAGTTGGACCTGCCGGCGCTCTACGTGACCGTGGTCGAGGCGATCGCCGCCGCGTTCGGCTACAGCCAGGTCAGCCTCTACCGCCTGCGGCGTGGCACCTTGGTGCTCCAACACCAGGTCGGCTACCCCCAGGTGCTGGACAAGATCCCCGTCGAGCGAGGGGTGATGGGTCGCGTGGCGCGGACCGGAGAAGCGGCCCTGATCCCGGACGTCAGCACGGAGGCGTCGTTTCTCGGCGCGTTCGAGGGCATCACCTCCGAGGTCTGCGTCCCCTTCCACGACCGCGGCCGGGTCGCCGGGGTGATCAACGTCGAGACCATCGAGGGCGTCCGCTTAGGGGATCCCGATCTGCGCCTGATGACCGCGCTGAGCGAGCACGTCAGCATCGGGATGGACCGCGCCCGGCTCCACGACCGCGTCCGCTCCAGCGAGCAGCGGCTGCATCTGGCGTTGGACGCCGCTGGCATCGGCACCTGGGACTGGCACATCCCGAGCGGCCAGGTGGCCTGGTCGCTCCAGGTCGGGCCGCTCTACGGGCTGCCGCTGGGCACGCCGGGGCTGGCGACCGAGGACTGGTTCAACCTGATCCACCCCGAGGACCGGGAGCGCGTGCGCGCGGCGGATCGCGTGCATCTCGAGCACGGCACCGATTACGAGGTCGAGTTTCGGGTGATCCGGCCGGACGGCGAACTGTGCTGGTTGGTCGGTTGGGGGCGGGCGGTCGAGCGGTCCGAGACCGGCGGGGCGATCCGCTCGGTCGGCCTGACGATGGACATTTCGGCGCGCAAACGGAGCGAAGAAGCGCGCGTGGCCTTGGAGCGGGAGCACGCGATGCGCGGCGTGGCCGAGGCGGCGCAGCGGCGGTCGGCGTTCTTGGCCGAAGCGGGGACCACGCTGTCGGGGTCGTTGGACCCGGTCGCCACGCTGGAGGCGATCGCCCGGTTGGTGGTGCCGCGGTTGGCGGACTGGTGCCTGGTCGACCTGATCCCGGACGCGGAGAGTGGGGACGAGCCGGAAGTGGTGGTCGCCCACGCCGATCCCCAGATCGAAGCCTGGCTTCGCCAAGCACGGCGGGAGCACCCGATCGATGCCGCGGCGAACGACGGCCCGGGGCACGTCCTGCGGACCGGGGTCGGCCGATTGTACCCGTCGCCGGCGGGATCGCTGTCGACGGTGATCGGCGGAGAAGAGGACGGCGAGTTCGCCTCCGGTCCGGCCGTCGGGTCGTTGCTGGCCGTGCCGCTGACCGCGCGCGGCGCGACGCTCGGCGTCCTGACGTTGGGCACGAACCGGCAAGACGGCTACGGGGCGAGCGATCTCCAACTGGCCGAAGAACTGGCCCGGCGGGCGGCCTTGGCGGCGGACAACGCCCGGCTCTACCGGTCGGCGCAGAACGCAATCCGGGATCGTGACCAGTTCCTGTCGGTGGCCGCCCACGAGTTGCGGACGCCGGTGACGACCATCGGCGGCTTCGCCGAATTGCTCGAACGGGAGAACCGCGGCGGTCGCCTGGGCGAACGCGCGACCCGGTTCTTATCCCGGATCGGCGAGGCCAGCGAACGCCTGACCGGGCTGATCGAAGATCTGCTGGACGTGTCGCGGATCCGGCTCGGGGTGATGCCGTTGCGGCTCCAATCGGTCGATCTCGGCGTGCTGGTAGAGGCGGTGACCGAGCGATACCGGGACGAGATCGGACCGCGCTACCGGCTGGAGGTCCTGATCGCCGGGGATTGTGCGGTCGCCGCGGACGCGGACCGGATCGAGCAGGTCCTGACCAACCTGCTGACCAACGCCGTCAAGTACAGCCCGGAGGGCGGTCCGATCGCTGTCTCGGTCGGGCCGGACGAGGCGGGGGTCCGGGTCTCGGTCGCCGACCGAGGGATCGGATTGGCGGCGGAGAACCTGGAATCGATCTTCGTCGCGTTCGGCCGGGCGCCGAACGCGGAGCGAAGCGCGGTCCAAGGACTGGGGCTAGGGCTCTCGATCTGCCGCTCGGTGGTCGAACGCCACGGCGGGCGGATATGGGCCGAAAGCGCGGGCGAACTGTTGGGGACGACCCTCCACGTCTGGCTGCCGTCCGAGCGGAATCCGGCGCCGCCTCCCCATTGACCGGTCAGTCCGCGGCGACCCGACCCGCCGCGGACCCATCCGGAACGCCAAGGAGACCATCCACCGCCCGCAGCAGCGCGGCGGCGACCTCGCCGCGGCAGATCCAGGGATCGGCCGCGTCCGGCCCGATCGGCCCCGCACCGTGGCGGAGAATCCACAGATCGGGCGACCCAACCGCGCCCGGCCGCATGTCCCGTCGTGGTTCCGGGGCGGTCCCGATCGCTCCGGTCCGTTGGTCACGACCACGCAGGGTTGTCCCCGGAGCGCGCGAACGACCGGCCGATCGCCCGGTGGCGGACGACGGTGATCCTCGCCCGCCGCGGGTGGCATGCATCACGCGAACAACGCGAGGGGATAGGGCAGAACGCGAACAGCGGTGGGACAAACGGGCGTGGACAACGAGACTACCGACAGAACACGGCGGCGTCCCCGACCGTCGTTGGCCGGGGCGGCGCTGCCCGTGGTGGCCGCGCTGGCGACCGCCTGTTGGCTCGCGCTCCATCGCTGGTACGGGTTGCCGGAGCACGCCGATCACACCCACTTCGCCTTCGAAAAGGTTCCGGGCGGATTTCGCTCCTCGATCCTCCAAAACACCCTCTGGCTGTTCGCCGCGGTCTCCGCGCTCTACGCGGTCGGCTTCGCGGTTCTGGCCCGGGCGGGCAGATTGAGCCGGTGGGCAAAACTCGGCGCGCTCGGCGCGATGGTGGGACCGGGTCTGGTCAACCTTTGGCTCTACCCGGTCGGGGCGCTCGACGTGTTCAACTACATGATCGAACTCAAGCTGGCGTTCCACTTCGACGAGAACCCGTACCTGACCACCTTCGCGGCCTACCGGGCGGACCCGTTCGCGCTGCCGGCATTTTTGGTTGATGTCAAACTGTTCTACGGGCCGGCCTGGCTGCTGGCGACCGGGATCCCGGCCCTGGTGGCCGGTTTCGACGATGTCCTGCGCCTGTTGCTGGCGATCAAGGCGTTCAATCTGCTCCTGTTGGGCGCCATCGCGGCCCTGATCTTCCGCGCCCAGCGCGACCAACGGCGCGGCTGGCTGGCCGCCTACGCCCTGGTCGCGAACCCGCTGGTGCTGTTCGAGGGAGTCGCCAACGCCCACAACGACGTGCTGATGACGCTCTTCCTCGTCGCGGCGGTGATCGCGGCCCGCGACGGCCGGTGGCTGACCGGACCGGCGCTGGCGGCCGGGGCGCTGGTCAAGTTCTTCGTCCTGCCATTGGCCCCGCTGTTGGCGGTGGCCCACCTGCGGACCCGGGGCGGCCGGCGCGCGCTGCTGCCGGCGACGCTTGGCGGAGCGATCGTCGTCGTCGGGTTGGTGGCGCCGTTTTGGGCCGGCGGCGCGATGTGGGACGGGTTGAAGGAAGGCACGACCGAGTCCCAGGCGATGAACCACGTCTCGCCGTTCTCGCTCACCCAGCAACTCTGGCGCCAGGAACGGGCGCAGGCGGTGCCAGAAGGGTCCGCGTTCCGCCAGATGGAACAGCGATGGGAATGGGAGCGGCCGTTCCCGGAAGACGACCTGGCGCTGCTACGGCAGCGATTCGGGATCGCCTTCGCCGCGGTGGTCGCCCTGCTGGCGTTGGCGGTCTGGCGGGGGTTTGCCTTGGAACGGGCACTGGTGGTGGCCTACCTGGCGTTCGCGCTGCTGCTGACGAACCTCTACGCCTGGTACCTGATCCCGGCCTTCGCGCTTCTGGCGCTGCGGCTAGACCGACTCGGTGCCGCCTTCATGTGGATCCAGACCGGACTCGGGTTGGCCTACTACCCGGTCTACGTCTGGGCACGGTACCAATCGGGCTACGACGAGTTGGAGATCCACCTGTTCTTGGCGCGATTCCTGACGGTGCCGATCGTGGTCTATCTGGCGATCGAGACGACGCGGCCCACCCTAGGGCGGATCGCCCGGTTCGCGTTGGGACGCTGGCGCCGGAGATGGCCGGACACGTCAGACGCGCCACCGTTGACGCGGGGGTTGGACGAGCGCGGTCGCGGAGGCGAGGGCTGGGCTTCCGGGGGCGAGCCGCCGCATCGCGGCGGCGGCGCTCGGACCGTCGAATTGCCGCGCTGAGTTCGATCCATCCCTTCGAGAACGCCACAGCCTCGGGCGCTCGTTGGTCGCCGACATGCGCCATCGTTCTATACTGGCCCCCGTTGCGGGAGCGTGGCTCACGAACGAAACGACCGGCCGTGGTCGGCTCCGACGCGGCGTGCGCGGCGCCGACCGGCCGGCTCGACGTCGACCACGCGGTTCGCCGCCATCGGCGCCTCGCGCGGGAAAGGGGGTCGCGTGGACGATGCGCCGCCGGCGATAGCGCCACACCCGCGGATCGCCTGCCCCCACTGCGGAGACGATGTCGAGCGACGATCCTATTGCGGCAATTGCGGGCGACCGACGACCGCGCGCGGCGGGGAGGGGATCGCCTCCCGGCTCCGGGGAACCCGATTGGGGCACGCGCTGCCGCCGCTGTTTCCGGCGGTGGGTACGCATCGGGCCTCGCTCTACCGCCGGTTGGCGGCGCTCGGCGCGGCGCTGACGCTGATCGCCCTGCTGGCGAATGCGACCGGCCTCGCGATCGCGATCGCGGCCTGCGTGGTGCCGCTGCTGGTCACGCTCTACTGGACCGACACCGATGTCTACGAACGCGAGCCGATGCGGATGCTGGCGGCGGTCAGCGGGGCCGGGTTCGCGGTCGGCATCGTGGCCGCCATCGTCTCGACGCTGATCTACGACAACCTCTGGTTCGACGCCGCGTCGCTGCACCCCGGCGCGGCGGGATTCCCCGGCCGGTTCGCCGACGGGCAGGGCGCCCCACCGGGTCTGCTGGTGATCCTGGTCGGGTTGGTGGTTCCCGTCGCGGCGCTGGCAGGGGCGCTGGCGGCACCGATCGGGCTGCGACGGTGGCCGGAGTACCGCAACGAGGTGATGGACGGGGTCGCCCTGGGCGCGGCGGCAGGGGGCGGCGTCGCGGTTGCTTCGGCGCTGGTCTATGTCTGGCCGGTAATCCGGGGCGCCGACCCGAAGGTCGACACGGCGGACTGGACCGCGACCTTGATCGGATTGCTCCTGATCCGGCCGTTGATCCTGTCGAGCACGACCGCGCTGGTCGCGGCCGGGATCTGGCACTTTGCCTTGACTCAACGCTCGCGAGACCTGGCGATCCCGGTCGGCGCGGGTCTGGCCGGCACCACGATCTTCGCGATCGGCGATCTGATCAGCCAGGGTGCGGGCACACTGCCGGAGCTGATTTGGGGGCTGGCGGCGCTGGCGCTGGGGACGCTCCCAATGCGCCATGTCCTCGGACGGGCGCGGATCCAGGATCAGAAGGCGCTGGGCGGCCCCGGACAACGGGTGGTCTGTCCCACGTGCCACCGGATTACGCCGGTTGGCGCGTTCTGCGCCAGATGCGGCGCGGCGCTGCCTGGCCAGAATCTGGCGCCGTCGTCACCCGAACCGGCGGAATTCCAACCCGCGACGCCGCCATTGGCGGTCCCCGATCTGGAGCCGGTGGCAACACCGGACCCGGATCCAACCACCGATCCGACGCCCGCTGCCGAGGGAACCGAACGACCTTAAGCGGTCCCGTTCGCGAACGCAACGGCCACCAGCAGACCGAGCGCCACCATCCCCATCGCGATCGCCGGCGGCATCCAGGTGCTGGGGGGCGGTTTTGCGCTCGCCGGGGGACACGGGTAGGTGTTGATGTCGAGCAGGGCCTCGGCATCCGCCGCGTCAGAATCGAGCGACGAGGGTGTTGCGGCCGGTCCGAGGGCCGTGATCCGGGGACCGAGTCCGAGCAGGGTGAGATCCTGGGGACGGAGGCCGAGGCCGACCGCGCGCAGCGCCCGGGCCGTGGTGTCGTCGCGCGCCGAGACCGCCCCCGTGACACCTTGGCCGATCACGACCACGGTCGACGCGACCGCCGCCGCGTAGGCGGCGACGAACGCGGCGATATCGGGGTACCGGGCGACCGGATCGGGAGCGGACGCCCGGCCGATGACCGCCCGCAGGCGCTCCGGCACGCGATCGTCGGGGATATCGGCGGGCGCCTACCCGGCGCGGGCCCGGCGACCGGTCAGGGCCACCGCCAGCGCAACGGCGAGACCGTATTAATCGTCGGCCGCGGTGGCGTCGGGAGCGCCGGCGGCATTTGAGACGAGACGACCGCGATCCTGCCCGTCGAGCCAGATCGTCTCCGGCCCGACGTCGCCGTGGACGCCACCCGCGCGATGGAGTTCAACGAGCGCGGACCCGATGTCGCGCAGGAGCCGTTCGGCGGTGGCGGGTTCGAGCGCGCCGACCACCGCCACCCGTTCGGTCAGGCTTCGATCAGGGAGCGTCCCGGCGACCGAGTCCGAGAGCGTTGGCGGCGGAATGGCGAGCGTGGTGATCGCGGTTCCTCGGTAGGGCGGATCAACCAGCGGGGTCGGCATCGTCGGTCGCGTCCGGATCGCCGAGCAGGGTCGCAAGGGCGCGGTCGATCGCGGCCGTGGCGCGGTCGTGGGCCCGGACCAGGGCCTGGATCGTCTCCAGCCGGTCGACCAGCGCGACGGCGGTGCCGAGATCGCGCGGGCGGTCCTGGGCAGCGGAGAGTACCTGGCGGAGATCGGCGAAGCGGTCGGCGGACTCGGCCCCGGCCGCACGGGCAGAGGCTAGTTCGACCGCGACGGCGCCGAGATCGACCCCGGCCGCGGAACCGGCGCCGACCAGCCCGGCGACGAGATCCCGGATCTCGACCAGGAGTGCCATCACCGGGGCGGCCGGAACCGCGTCCACGGTTTCGGGGGCACTTAGCGCGGCGTCCACCGCCGGGGCCGAGGGGCCGTCGGGCCCGGTCCCCGCGTCCGGCTCGGCCGGCTCGATCGCGCCTCCCGCGCTCGACGGCGCCGCGGCGGGGATGTCCTCGTGCGGCGGCATGTCCTCGGCCGGCAGCACGTCCCACAGGCTCTCGGCGGACGGTTCGGCCGCGGTCAACGTGGCGTCGACCGCCGTCCCCTCGTCGCCGGCGACGAGGGCGGAATTCGTGTTCGAATCGTCGTCGGAGGCGGGTGCGTCCCGACGCGGTTCGACATCGGGCACCGGCCAATCGCCGGTTGCGGGAACCGGTGTGGCGGTCTCCGGCGTGTTCGCCTCCGGGCGCCCCTCCACGCCGGGCCAGGCGCCGGACCAGGACGAGCCGGAAGGGGAGGTCGACCAAAGGGGACGGTCGTCGTCGGCCACCGGTTCTTCGCGACCGGCACGCGGCTCGATCGCGTCGGCCTCAGCGGCGACCGACGGTTCCTCGCTACCATGGCGCACGGTTGGTTCCGGCTCCTCGCGGGAAGGAGTTGGGCCGGAGACGGTTGACGGTGGATCCCACGCCGGCGCAAACGAGGACGGGGCAGACGGGGCGGCGGCACCGGTAATTTCGGCCGAGGCGGTATCGGTCGGGGTCAACCGCCGGCCGCATTTGGTGCAGAAACGGGCGCCAGGTCGGGTGGCGGCGCCGCAATTCGGGCAGTTCTCCATCGGGCTTCAGCTCCCATCGCCGCTTCGCATCGCCGGGGATCGGGTCCGGTCGCCGAGACGCCGCGACGGATCCGGCCCGGCGGCGACGTGCGAGCGACCCCAACCTTCGTCTGGGCGGCAGTATGGCACACGCCCGGAGCCGGCAGCCCTCAGCCGTCAGCGACAGGATGCCCCGCATCGCCGCCTGGGTGTCCTCGACGGTGACGACCGTAACCTCGTCGCCGCCGGTGGCCCCGAAGAAGTCGAGCAGTTCTTGCCGCTGCTCGGGGTAGTTGGTTTCGCCGATGCTGATCGTGCGGCCGTTCTCGGCGGCGAACCCGCCGCGGACCACCGCGCCGCAGGCGAGGACGAGCAGCGCGATCGCGACCAAGGCCCGGACCGAAGCGCCCGGGGAGCGAGGATCCCGGACGACCACGGGCGCGGCGGAAGAGGACAGGGGGCGAAGTCGCCGAGCAGGGAACCGAAGCCAGCGCGGCGCGATCCCGCCCCCGGTTCCCCGGCGCGTGGGCCGTGAACGGGGCGCGGACTCCGGCGCGGAACCGTACGCCGCCTATGGTACCGACGGCGAGTCCCGGATGGTCTGACCGAATGTTCCCGAACCGGGCGCGTCGTTCGGCTGAAGGGTGGCGCCAAGGTCAAACGGCGGCACCGGCGAGGAGACCGGCGCCGCCGCCGATCGCGACCAACCAGGCGGAGTTGATCCGGGACCGGAGCAGCAGGACCAGCGCCGCAACGGCCAGCAGCCCGCTCCCGACGGTATCCAGCGCCGCCCGGCCGAGGGTCCAAACCACGGCGGCCATCAGGCCGACGGCGGCCAGGTTGATCCCGTCCAGCGCCGCCGACAGCCACCAGGATCGCCGCAGCCGCGGCAGCAACGGGGCGGCGACGGCGACGAACAGGAAGGCGGGCAGAAAGATCCCGACGGTGGCGAGCACGGCGCCGAAAACCCCGCCGACCAGGTAGCCGGCGAAGGTGGCGGTGGTGAAGACCGGGCCGGGGGTCACCTGGCCGACGGCGACCGCATCGAGGAGCTGCGCTTCGGTCAACCATCCGGTCCGGGCGACCAGGTCGTTGCGGAGAAACGCGATCAGCACGTACCCCGACCCGTACAGGGTCGCCCCGATCTTGAGGAAGAGCCAGAACAGCCGCGACAGATCGCGCGGATCGCCACCGGTGGGGGCCACGGCGACGAGCGGCAGCGGCAACCAGTCCGGCGGCACGAGCGCCAGCGTCGGGAGACCGGTCCACCGACCGGCCACCACCACGGCGCGACCCAACGCCACGACGCCCGCGCCGAACAGCAAGACCAGCTCGTTGCCGCCCGCCAGCGAGAGTGCGAACACGCCAGCGGCGAGGACCGCGCCGAAGGCGCTTCGGACGGCGGCCCGGCCGAGCCCCCAAATCGCCTGGGCGACAACGGCGACGATCACCGGCTGGATCCCACGCAGGAGGTCGCCGGCGGCGGGGGTGGTCCCGTAGCGTTGATAGAGCCAAGCGAAGCCGAGGGTGAGGAAAAACGCGGGCGCGATGAAGCACGCCCCGCCGAGACACAGACCGCGCCACCCGGCGCGCTCGCGGCCGACAAGCATCACCAGTTCGGTCGAGTTCGGTCCGGGGATGAGGTTGGTCAGGCCCATCAGGTCGAGGAAACGGGCGTCCTCGACCCAGCCCCGGCGGCCGACCACTTCCCGGCGCAACAACGCGGTGTGGGCGGCCGGGCCACCGAAAGCGGTGGCGCCGATTTGGAGCGCGAGACGCGCCACCTCGGCTACGTCGGAATCGCGATGCGCTGTCACGCTGTCCCCTCCCCCGCCAGTATCGCGGACGGTGAAGTGGTCTGTTCGCGGGCGATCGGAACCGAACGCGCCGGCCGCCGTGCGACAATGGACCCGTTTGGCGGGCGACGACAGACCGGAGGCGGGATCGGTGAGCGAGATCTTGTTCGGGCGCACGGCGATCAAGGCGCGGCAGATCCGGCCCGGTCAGGGGTACGCGACGGAGGTCAAGTCGGGGCAATCGGTCCAAATCACCGACATGCAGGGCAAGCAGGTCGCCGACTTCGTCGCCTTCGCCAAAGAGGATCGAGGGCAGACGCTCTCGACAAGCCACACCAGGGCGGCGAACGGCTCGATCATGCTCCAAGTGGGGATGAAACTGTACACGAATCGCCGGGAGCCGATGTTCGAGCTGGTTGAGGACACGGTCGGGCGGCACGACCTGCTCTTCGCCGCCTGCGACCCGGCGCGATACCGGGAGCTGGGTCTGGACGACCACGCCAACTGCCGCGGGGCGCTGGCCAAGGCGTTGGCCGCCCACGACATCGCCGACGACCGAATCCCGGACCCGGTCAACTGGTTCATGAACGTCGCAATCCGACAACGAGGCGAACTCGAGGTGCGGGAACCGCTCTCGGAGAAGAACGACCAGGTCGTGCTGACGGCGCTGATGGACACCATCATCGCCGTCTCCGCCTGCCCGCAAGACCAAAACGCCACCAACGGGTTCGCCCCGTCCGACATCCTGGTGCGGGTCTACCGGTAGCCGGCCCGTCCCCGCGTCTGCACCCGAACCGATCTAGAAGATCAGGATCAAGAGCAAGATGATCAGGATCAGCGCGACCGCGCCACCACCGATGTACATGTCGTCTTCCTCCTTGGTTGGGCTACCGCCCGCGTCGGAATTCGCGCGCTGACGGACCACGGGCCCGCCGTGCCCCGGCACTCGGTGCTAGAAGATGAGGACCAGGAGCAGGATGAGGAGCAGCAAGGTGACCAGTCCGCCACCGATGTACATTCCGGTTCCTCCCGTCGCGCTGGTCGCCGCTCGCGGCGCCGTGCAATCCGGCAGCCGGCCGGTGCGGTGATGAGCCGTCGGGCTAGAACAGGAGGACCAACAACACGATCAGCAGAACGAGCGTCACCGCTCCAACGCCGATGTACACGAAGGCCCCCCATCTCCCACCGGGCGCCCAAGGAGCGCACAACAAGAACGGCGCTGTTGGCCAATCCCTTGCCCTCGACGCATTTCCGGTCCCCGACTGAAGCCGGGCACCACGCGAGCCTTTGTTTTACAGCGCAAACGTCGTGCCACCTCTCGGTTTCCCGGCTACGGAGAGCGGGAGGAGACCGAACCCGAGGCCCCGATCGTCCGTGAGCGAGTCCGGCGCGAGGAGCACAAGCGACGGCAACGACGCCGTCCCAAGGCCGGGATCGGCGATTCGGGAGTTCGGGCCGGCGCGCCCATGTCGGCGAACAGGACTCCCGGGAACGAATCCGGCACCGCCCCGGCGTTAAACGACAAAACGCCGACAACCGCTTGCGCAGCCGTCGGCGTTTTGCGTCCGAAGCTCCGATCGAGCCGGTGGCGCCGCCGAAGCGGAGCCGCTGGACTCAGGACGCCGGTCGCCCAACTCGGGGCCTGACGGCCACCGGGCGGGTTCACCGAAAGGGACCGACGGCGCAGCGAGCAGCATTGCCGTTGGTCCACCGGATCGATCGCGGCCGCGGGCTTGCGCCGTTGGTCGGCCGGTCCGGCGACCGCCCATCGCGCCCGAGGGCGCTCCGAGCGAATCCCGCCTGAGCGAGGATGGATTGACCCGAGGGCCGCTCCCTCCTCCCCGTCGCCCGCGTCGGATTGCTCCGTCTTGGGCGTTCCCCGCGTTCCGGCGGGGGTCGGGTGCTTCAGTACGTACAGACTAGCGGCAATGTGCCCGGCTGTCAATACCCTCGGCCGGGCATTGTTGTCGGATTGTAGTGACCGCTGCACGTACGGGTGACAATGGGGCAAACAGGCGCGCCGTCGATGATCCTGCCTCCACTCGACGATAGATTTCGCCACCCCCCTACGCTCCGTCGTCCACCACCCAGAACCGCTCGGCGATGGTCCCCGCGCCGACGCGGGTCGCGTACGCCCGCATCAGCGCGGCGATCTGGCCGGGGGCACTGCCGCTGCCGACCATTCCGAACACGCTCTCCAGTTGCGACCGGTAGGCGTTGATCGCGGCCAGTTTGGCGCTCCAGGTGGCGGCAACGGCGACGCGGGCGATGGGACGGAGTGGCGTCCCGATCGCCGCCAGTCGCGTCTCGAGGGAACCAGCGACGATGGCGTAGGGCAGGTCCTCGTAGAACCAGACGGACCACCCGGACCGGGCGAGGGCCAACCCGGCGGCGGCGGCGTGCCGGTGATCGACGTGGTGGCCGACGCCGAGCGGGGCGTAGACGCGTACCCGCGGGTCCGGCGGGGTGTCGAGGCCCATGGCGACGACGACCCCAGCGGGCAGCGTCGCCTCGGCGGCAGCGGGATGGCCGAAGAGGGACGACGCATCGGTGTAGAAGCGGTCGCGGTAGATCGCGTCGGCGAACGGGAGAAAGGTCAGGCTGGTGCCAAGAAGCCCGGCGGCGGCGGTCTCCTCCTGGCGCCGGGCGGCGATCACCTCCCCGGCCGAGAGTCCCCACCCGGCGTGCATCCCTTGAGCGAACGCGGACAACGGGGACGCCGGGTCCGGTTCCGCGCCGAACACGATCGCCACTTCGGGCGCCGGCCCGGCCTCGGCGAGCAGCGCGGCCGTGCCGCCGCAGGAGAGGGCGATGTCGTCGTAGTGCGGGGAAAGGAAGCGGTGTGACGTTGGGCCGCGCAACCCTTCGGGCAGGACCGGGACGAATAGGTGGTCGGTCACGAACGGTCCTTGGGTGCGCCCGGGACCCCGGCGCCGACGCCGGCGAAGCGGACCCGGCTGTCGCCGACACGGCGGGTGATCCGGCGCTGGTCGAGGTACTCCAGGGTCGCCTGGGCGTACTTGCGGCTGGTGGCGAAGTGGTCGCGGTACCCGGCCAAGGTCAGCTCGCCGTCCCGTTCGAGCAGGCGGAGGACCTCGCCCTCGATGGAGCGGTAGGCGGCGGCGGCGTAGACGACGCCGTCGCCGACCCGGATCACCTCGCCCAGATCTTCGAGCGCGCCGAGCGTGTCGGCGTCCAGCCCGAACTCGGCCGGGGCGGGCGGGGCGTGCGGGGCGGCTTCCAGCGCGGCCACGAACCGGTCGGCGACCGCACGCCGCGCCGGGTCGAGGGCGATCCGAAAACCCGGCAAGCGGACGGTTTGGCCGTCGTCGACAAGGACGCCGTCGACCACCGCGGCGGCCAGCGCCTCGTCGAACAGGCGGGGCGGGGGCGGCAGCTTGGACCGCCGCTTCAGTTCCTCCTTCGGCAGACCGGGGCGCAGCGGCTGGGCGGCGTGGTGGGCGGCGACGGTCTCGACCAGCCGCTCCCGGAGGCGTTCCCAGCCGGGCATGGCGTAGGCGAAATCGCCCGGCCGTGGCGCCGCGGACCCGCCGCGGCCGAGCAGGCGCGCATCGCCTTCGGCGACCAGTTGGGCCAGGGCCTCGTCGACTTGGTTGTCGGACAGCCCGGCGAAGGCGCCGCCGCGGAGGGACCGCACCTCCCGCGGACCGGCCTCCAGGGCCTGGAGCAGGATCTCGTCGGGGCTGCCGGCGGCCAGCGTTTCTAGCGCTCCCAGGACTTCGGGACGGAAGCGGCGGTGCCGGACAGGGTTCGGATCCACCACCTCGCCGCCGCCGATGGTCACGCTCGGCGATGGGCGGCGAACGATGAAGCGGTCCCCTTTCAGCAGCGCGATCGGTTCCCGGAACCGGACCTGGACCCACCCGCTTTCGCCCGGCGGCACCGTCGCGCGGTCGAGCAACGTCAGCCGGGCCGGCAGCTCCGCCGCGCCGGAGAAGAAATCGACCGCCGCGTTCTGCTCCAAAGTCAACGGGGAATCCTCCAGCAGGCGCAACCGGACGTCGATCCGCTGCGACGGCGCCAGCAGGCCGGGCGGGGCGAGGACGTCGCCACGCCGGAGGTCCTCGACCGCGACGCCGGAGAGGTTTACCGCGACCCGGCTGCCGGGCAGGGCGTTGTCCAGTTTGGCGAGGTGGGACTGCAACCCCCGGACGCGGGTCGTCAGGCCGCGCGGGAACACCCGCAACTCCTGACCCAGCGCCAGCTCCCCCCCGAGCAAGGTGCCGGTGACGACGGTGCCGAAGCCGGGGACCGTAAAGACGCGGTCCACCGGCAGCCGGGGCCGGGCGCCGCTGGCGCGCGGCGGCACCGCCGCCAGCGCGGCGTCGAGCGCCGCCTTCAGCTCCGGCAACCCGCGGCCGGTGACGGCGGACACGGGCACGATCGGGGCGGCGGCGAGGACGGTGCCGGCGACGCGCTCCCGCGTCTCTTCGGACACCAGGTCCAGCCAGTCGGCGTCGACGGCGTCGGTCTTGGTCAACACGATCAGGCCGCGCTCGATCTGGAGCAAATCCAGGATCGCCAGGTGCTCGGCGGTTTGGGGCATCGGGCCTTCGTCGGCGGCGACGATCAAGAGCGCGGCGTCGATCCCCCCGACCCCGGCCAGCATGTTTTTGATGAACCGCTCGTGGCCGGGTACGTCGACCACGCTGACGGCGCGCCCGGACGGCAGCGACAGCCAGGCGAAGCCGAGGTCGATCGTCATCGCCCGCGCCTTCTCCTCGGCCAGCCGATCGGGATCGATCCCGGTCAGGGCTTTGACCAGGGTCGACTTGCCGTGGTCGACGTGCCCGGCGGTGCCGACGACGAACGGTTGGGGCGGGGATGGGGTCACGCGGGTTGCCTTGGCTCCGAGTCGGTCGGCGGCGTCGCGGGGCCATTATTGGCCAAATGCGCCGCCCGCTACCATTCACCGGCTGCCCAGCGCAGCCCGCGCCGGACCAACTCCCGCGCCCCGGGCACCTCGAAGTCGGCGTTGTCGTGCCCCAGCGAGCAGTAAAAGACCCGGCCGGCGCCCCAACGGCGTTTCCAGGCGGCGGGCATCACCGTGCCTTCGATCCACGGCGCGTGTTCGCCGGAGAAGGTCGTCGTCGCCAGCACCTCGTTGCCCGGATCGACGTGGAGGTAATACTGCTCGGAGTGCATCGCGAAGTCGGCGATGCCGTCCGTGATCGGGTCGTCGGGCTTGGCGATTTGGACCGTGTAGTCGATCTTGTTGCCCGGATGGGCGACGAACTGCCCGCCGACCATGAACTGATAGGTCGGATTGAGGCGGAACGCGTCCCCCATCCCGCCGTGCCACCCCCCGACCCCGACCCCGCCCTCGACCGCGCCGAGCAGCCCCGCCTCCTGCTCCGCCGTGATCGTGCTCATCGTGAACAGCGGCACGATCAGATCGAGCGCCCGCAGCTTCTCCGCGTCCAGGTAGACGTCGAGGGTGTTGGCGAGTTCGACCCGGTAGCCGTCGCCTTCGAGGATCCCCTTGAACCGGTTGGCGCACCGCTCCGGCTCGTGCCCTTCCCAGCCACCCCAGACGATGAGCGCGGATCGTTGTCGAGCGACGGTTTCCACGATGTCGAACCTCCCGATCGTCCGTACGGGCACGGCAGGCCGCGCCCCTACCGTTCCCCGCAGAACCGCGTCACAAGCTCGTACACGAACCGGGTGCCAAAGAGAAGGTCCTCGACGGCGTACCGTTCGTCGTGGCCGTGCATCAGGCCGGTGTAAAGCGCGTTGCGGGCGGGGGAGGCCGGCGGGAAGAAGCCGTAGACCTTGATCCCGGGCAGGTGGGCGGCGTCGGTGCCGCCGGAGACGAGGTAGGGGGCGACGGCGGCGCCGGGGTCGAGGTCGGCGATGGTCGCGGCGATGGCGTCGAAGAACGGGGAGGCCGGATCGGCGGCGAGACCGGGTCCGCCGGAGACCAGGGTCACCTCGACGTCGTCGCCGAGCGCGGCCTGGACCTCGGCGCGCCAATCGTCCGGGTCCTGGCCGGGCAGGATCCGGCCGTCCAGTTCCAGCGTCACCTCGGAGGGGATCACGTTCAGGCGGTGGCCGCCGTGGACGATCGTCGGCACCGCGGTGTTGTGGACCGAGGCCCGCAACCCGGCTCGGACATCGGCGTCGAACGGCAGCGCGGCCAGGGCGTCCCAGGTCGGATTCGCCAGGATGGCGGCCACGGTCGCCTCGCCTTCCGGGCCGAAGGCGGGGGCAAGCGTTGCCAGCAGCGCCCGCATCGGCGGCGTGACGACGGCCGGCGGTTGCCACTCGTGGAGGCGGACCAGCGCCCGGCCGAGGCGCAGCATCGCCGTGTCGTCGAGCGGGATCGAGGCGTGGCCGGGGGCGGCGCGGGCGGTGACGCGGAGGTGGGCGTTGCCCTTTTCGCCGGCCTGGCAGAGGTAAAACCGCCGCCCGTTGACCTCGATCGGCTCGCCCCCGCCCTCGTTGATCGCGTACTCGGCGTCGAGCAGGTCCCGCCGGTGTGCCCACATCCAGGCCGCGCCGTGGTCCCCGCCCCCGGTCTCCTCGTCGGCGAAGGCAACCAGCGTGATGTCGCGCTCGAAGTCTTGGCCGCTGCGCTTCAGCAGCAACAGCGCGGTCAGCTCGGCCGCGACCTGGCTTTTCATGTCGACGGCGCCGCGGCCCCAGACGAACCCCTCGACGAGATCGCCGCCGAAGGGGTCGCGGGTCCACTTGTCGCGTTCGACCGAGACGACGTCGGTGTGCCCCATCAGCAGGATCGGCGGCGCGGTCGGGTTGGCCGATTGCAGGCGGGCGACGGCGTTGCCCCGTCCCGGCGCGCTCTCGACCACCTCGGCGGTGATCCCCTCCGCCCGCAGGGTTTCGACGATGTAGGCGGCGGCCGGGGTCTCGTTGCCCGGCGGGTTGGTGGTGTCGAACCGGATCAGGGCCTGGAGGTGGCGGGTCGCCTCGTCGCGGACGGCACTCCAGTCGGGCAAGACGACGGCGGTGGCGGGATGGCCCATGCGGGTCTGGTCCTCGGCGAGGCGGCGGACGATCGGGCGGCATCGTAGCCGGTCGGGGCGCGCCGGGCAATCAGCCGAGCGGACCAAGCGCCGCGTCGCCGTTGCCGGGGTACCGGGCCGCCGCTACACTTGACCCGGCGATCCCAACCGGCCGGGTTGGTGAAATGGCAGACACGCCAGCCTTAGGAGCTGGTGGCCGCAAGGCCGTGGGGGTTCGAGTCCCCTGCCCGGCACCGGACCGCAACGTTGTCGGAGCGCATCAACGGCCACCCGGCCAGGGCGTGGCGGACCGAATGCCACGAGGCGCCGTCGGCACGTCCGGCATCCGGACGGCGGGGGCCTCGTCACGGTTCCGTCCCACGCCCGGGAACCCATCTCCCCGCTGGAGCGCAACAGCGTCCTTCGCGAAGTCGGCCAGACCACCGAAGCGCGCCAGGCGTTGCTTCGTCTCGTCAACGCCCCACCCTGTTGCTGGAGAGGGACCCCAGCGGAACCTGGTCCGCCGTCGGCGCTTCCGCGTTGGCGGGTCGCTTCTCCCAAGACGCGACCGTGCCGGAGGCGTCCGACGGTGGTGGTGGCGCGTCCGACTGCCCGGCTGCCGCGCGTAGGCGTGGCAGCACCTCCGGTGGGTGGACCGTGGTTGGGCTCCCAGAGGCGGGGCGTCGGAGCGAGACCGTGCGGCTGTTCCTGGTCGTCGATAAGGCGGGACGGGTGTAGGCCCGAGCAGCGGTCTATCCCCCTCCCTCCCGGTCGGCGGTGAAACTCCCTCAATTGGGGGATGAACCGGCGGGGCGAGGGCGGTATGCTCCCGGGCACCACGTCCCGCGCCCGGGGACGCCGCGGGGCGTCCCCTGGCGATCCGGCGCGGGCGGGAGCGGGCGGAAGCGGGGTCGCGTCGGGGGGGAGATGGTGGGCGCATCGGCGGTCGCCGGTACCGCGCACGGCGCGGCGAACATCTCGGCGGCGTCGGACGTGCGACCCGAGGACCTGGGGTTCGGTCTGCTCTTCTGGGCGATGCGGGACGCCGCCGTCGTCGGCGACGCAACGACCGGCGCGATCGTGCTCTGGAACCCCGCCGCCGAGCATCTCTTCGGCTGGACCGCCGCCGAGGCGGTCGGTCGCCCCCTTGACCTCCTGGTCCCCGTGCCCCTGCGCGACGCGCACCGGGCCGGCCTGACCCGCTTTGCCGCCACCGGCCATGGCCCGCTGGTTGACCGCCAGGCCCCCGTCGAGGTCCCGGCCCGGCGGAAGGACGGCCCCGAGATCTACGTCGAGTTGAGCCTGACCCCGCTCGCCGCCCGGCTGACCGGAGCCGGGACCCCTCGCCACGTCCTCGCCCTGGTCCGGGACGCCACGGAGCGGCGGCGGCTGGCGGCGGAGCGGGAGGCGGTCCTCGCCGCCGCCCAGGCCGCCGCGTCCCGCCTCGAGGAGCTGGCCGGTCTCAAGGCCGCCTTCACGGCGATGGTCGCCCACGAGCTTGGGGCGCCGGTGGCGGCGATTCGGGGTCTGGCCGACCTGCTCGCCCGGGGCGCCGTGCCGGTCGCCGACCAGGCGGCGCTCCTGGCGGCGATCCGGGCCGAGGCCGCCCTCGTCCAGCGCTTGGTGGCCGATGTCGAGGTCGCCGCCGCCGTCGAGCGGGACGACTTTGTGGTCCGGCCGCTGCCCGTCCCCGCGGCGGTGCTGCTGGCCGACGCGGCCGCCTTCGCCCGGACGCTGCCCGGTGACCATCCGATCGGCGAGGCGATCGCCGCGGCGGCGATGACGACCCGCGTGCTGGCCGACCCGGAGCGGGTCGGCCAGGTGCTGCGCAATCTGCTCGGCAACGCGGCCAAGCACACCCCTCCCGGCACGCCGATCGAGCTTCGGGCGATCCGCGAAGGGGATCGCCTGCGGCTCGCGGTCGCCGACGCCGGACCCGGGATCCCGGCCGGTGACCAGGAGCGCGTCTTCGCCAAGTTCGGACGGGGCCGGGACGCCGAGGGGCGCAAAACCCCGGGCGTCGGCCTCGGCCTTTACCTGTCGCGGCGGATCGTCCGAGCGCACGGGTCGGAGTTAACCGTCGACGCGCCGGCGGGCGGGGGGACGGTCTTCGGGTTCGACCTGGGGGTGGCGCCGTGAGCGGGGCGGGCGACGACGGGGCGGGGGATCGGCCGGTCCGGGTGCTCCTGGTGGAGGACCACGCCGCCTTCCGCCAGGCCCTGGCCCTGGCGTTCGGCCTCGAACCGGACCTGCGCGTCGTCGCCCAGGCCGAGGACCTCGCCCGGGCCCGGGCCGCGATCGCCGCCCACCGGGACATCGCCGTCGCCGTCCTCGACCTCGACCTGCCGGACGGGCACGGGGCCGACCTGATCCGGGACCTGCGCGCGGCCAACCCGGGGGCGCAGGCGCTGGTGCTGACC
>CADCWE010000084.1 GCA_902806325.1 uncultured Thermomicrobiales bacterium
GCCGCCGTCGCGGGCCTCGGGGCGTGCCGGGGGGGAACCGGTCGCGGCGGGGGAGATGGCCCCTTCCCCAACCCCTCCCCCGATGCGGCACGGCCAACAGGGCACGCGGGCACCCGAGGGAGGCGCCGTTGTCGACGCCGTCGCCAAGGGCCGCAACCGCGCCCCCTTTCTCTCCGTGGAACGGTCGGGAAAACGGGGGCGCCCAGGGCCAGGGGAAGCGGGGGCCATCCGCGTCGCCGCCCGACCGCGTACACTCGTTCCCGGCGGCGATCCCGCGCCGTCGCGCGGACGAGGCCGTCCGCCGCCGTCGATGCCCGAGGAGCGCGCCCGATGCGGTGGCACCCGATCAAGCTCTCGTTCCACGTCCGGACCTACGCCTTCGGGGAGCGCCTGATCCCGGAGAGGCTGGGCAAGCAAGGGGTGCCGGAGGGGATCGTCGCCGAGACGTGGGAGGTCTCCGACCACCCGGACGCGCGGGCGACGATCACGAGCGGGCCGTTCGCCGGTCGCCCGCTGCACGACCTGGTCGAGGCGGAACCGGACGGGCTGGTCGGGGAAGGGTGGCGGGGGCCGCACTTTCCCATCCTGGACAAGTTCCTCGACGCGTCCCACCCGTTGCCGGTCCACCTCCACGCCGACGACGAGACGGCACGGCGGCTGCACGGCGAACCGCACGGCAAGACCGAGGCCTGGCACATTCTCTGGTGCGCCGAGGACGCGACGGTGCTGGCCGGGATCAAACCGGGCAAAACCGAGGCCGAGTTGGTGGCGGCGTTTAAGGCCCAGGACTACGACGCGGTGATGCCGCGCTACCCGATTACCCCCGGCGACACGGTCTACGTCCCGGGCGGGGTGCTGCACGGCTTCGGCCCGGACACCCTAATCTTCGAGATCCAGCAGACCTCCGACCTCGCCCAGTCCGTGATGCCGACCGACCTCCACGGCAACCGGCACTCCGACGCCCAATGGAACGCCAACATCGCCGCCGCCATGGCCGAACTGAAAACGGACTTCCTGCCCGCGCCGACCCACGGCCTGGAAAAGCCCCAGGACCAGGGGCCGGGCAACCGCTACACGGTCTGCTGCGCCGGGCCGCATTTCGCCCTGGAGCGGTGGACCCTCGCGGCCACCCACCGCGAACCGGCCCACCCGGAGCGGTGCCTGACCCTCTCCAACCTCGGCGACCCGGTCGGGATTGCCTACGACGGCGGGGTGGCGACCCTCGGTCGCGCCGAATCCTGCATCGTACCGGCCGCGCTCGGCGCGTTCACGGTCGTGCCGGACCGGCGGACCGTGCTGCTGGCGGGCTACCTGCCGCACCTGGAGCGGGACGTGGTCGCGCTCCTGCGCGCCGCCGGCCACACCGACGACGCGATCCGGACGTTGGGCGAGATCAACCCGCTGCCGCGTCGCTGGTAGGGCGCGCGGCCCCGAAACCGGCCCCGCGCGACAACGCCGATGCTCCGGGACCGGTCGGCTCGTGATCCCCCGTTCGCGCGGCCCCGGTCTCGGCACGGCGCCCGGCCGGGGCGGTGGGCGGGGCAGGGGAGGAACGAGGCGGGCCGGCCGGTGCCACCGCCATCCGCCCTACGCCCCCCCCGCCGCCGGTCTGTAGAGCCGGTGGATGTACTCGACCACCATCCGCTGGGCGGAGAAGCGGGGGGCGACGGTGCGGATCGATTCCTTGGCCACGGCGCACCAGCCGACCGGGATGCCTTCCGGGTTGCGGTCGTAATAGAGCGGGACGACCTCCCGCTCCAGGATCTCGTAGATCGCGGCGGCTTCTTCGGCGTCCTGGGCCTCGCCCTCGAACGGGCACGGCTCGATGCCCCAGCCGTTGCTGTTGTCGGGCAACCAGCCTTCGCGCCACCACCCGTCGAGGATGCTCAGGTTCGGCACGCCGTTCGCGCCGGCCTTCATGCCGCTGGTGCCGCTGGCTTCCATGGGCGCGCGGGGGTTGTTCAACCAGACGTCGACGCCGGCCACCAGCACCGCCGCCAGGCCCATGTCGTAGTCCTCGGCGAAGGCGATCCTGCCCCCCAGGCGGGGATCGCGGGCGCGGTGGTAGATCTCCTGGATCATCCGCTTGCCGCCGTCGTCGGCCGGGTGGGCCTTGCCGGCGAAGACGATTTGGACCGGGCGCTCGGCGTCGTTGAGGATCGCCGCCAGGCGGTCCATGTCGTGGAAGATCAAGGTCGCGCGCTTGTAGGTGGCGAAGCGGCGGGCGAAGCCAAGGGTCAGCACGTTGCGTTGCAGGAACGGCCCGGCCGAGATCACCTGCCAGGGGTCGAATCCGCCGGCGATCCAGCGCCGCCGCGACCGCTCGTCGATCAGGTCGAAGAGGTCCTGCTTGGCGTCCAGGTGGGCGCGCCAGAACTCCTCGTCCGGGACATCGCGCAGCGGCGCCCAGGTGGTGTCCTCGTGGCGGGTGGCGCGCCACTCCGGGTCCAGGTGGCGGTCGAGCAGGGCGGCGATGTGGGGCGAAAGCCAGGTCGGCAGGTGGACGCCGTTGGTGATCGAGGTGATCGGGGCCATGAACGGCTCGACGCCCGGCCAGATGTCGTGCCACATCGCGCGGGTGATCTCGCCGTGGCGCTCGGAGACGCCGTTGCGGTAGTCGGCGAGGCGCATCGAGAGGGCGGTCAGGTTGAATCCGTCGCCGGACTCGCCGTGGTGGCCGAGGGCGTGGAAGGCGTCGCGCTCCAGGCCCAACTCCGTCCAGTAGTGATGGAAGTAGCGGTCGATCAGGTCCGGCGAAAAGACGTCGTGCCCGGCCGGGACCGGGGTGTGGCTGGTGAAGACCGTCGTCTCGCTGACCAGGCGGGCGGCCTCTTGGAAGGGGTGCCCGGCCTGGACGAACTCGCGCACCCGCTCCAGCAGGTGGAGCGCGGCGTGACCCTCGTTGGCGTGCCAGAACTCGGGTTTGTGCCCCATCGCGCGGAGGGCGCGGACGCCGCCGATGCCGAGGATGATCTCCTGGCGCAGGCGGTGCTCGCGGTCCCCGCCGTAGAGGCGGGAGGAGATGGTCCGGGTCCAGTCCGGGTTGCCGTCGACGTCGGAGTCGAGCAAGAGGAGCGGCACCCGGCCAACGTCGACCCGCCAGACGTGGAGCCGCAGCGGGTGGTGCTCGCCGATCGGGACCTCGACCGCGCACGGGAGCCCATCGTTGCCGAGGACCTGGGTGGTCGGCTCCGACCCCGGTTCCAGCATCCCGGGCACGTCCTCCTGCCAGCCGTCCTGGGTCAGACGCTGGCGCAGGTAGCCCTGGCGGTAGAGGAGGGAGACGCCGATCAGGTTCAAGCCGAGGTCGCTGGCCTGCTTGATGTGATCGCCGGCGAGGACGCCGAGGCCGCCCGAATAGATCGGCAGGGCACGGTGGAGGCCGAATTCGGCCGAGAAGTAGGCGCCCGGGCGGCCGACCAGATCCGGTTCGTGGGCGGCCAGCCAGGTGCCGGAATCGTCGGCGGTGACGGTGGCGTCGAACTCGTCCATCACCGCGTCGTAGAGGCGCAGGTAGTTCGGATCCTCGGCGGCGGCGGCAAGGCGCTCCGGCGCGATCCGGAGCAGGAGGAGGACCGGGTTCTGCTCGCTCGCCTCCCAGAGCACCGGGTCGAGGGAGCGGAACAAGGACCGCGCCGGTTCGTGCCAGCTCCACCACAGGTTGTAGGCGAGGTCGGCGAGGCGGAGCAGCCGTGGCGGCACGGCGACCACGGGAAGGGTGCTGACCATCGAGGGGGTCACTCCGACAACTGAACGCGACGCCCGCGCCGCGACGATCGCCTGGCGGGCAACGGCGAACCGCGCCCGGAAACGGGCGCGGCCCAAGTCCGCCAAGAGTAGCACGCCGGATCGGCGGGCGACGTGACGGTACCGACCCTCCGCGACCGACGGGGAAGCCCTGCTGTTCCTTGGCACCCGATGGTGGGCGAGGGCGGTGACGTGCCGAGCGACCACGCTCCTGCTCTCCGGCGTCGGAGGACAGCCGGGGGACTCGGACGGCGGCCCCCGTTCGCCCTAACCTGCCGGGCGACAGCCCACGATCTTGCGGAGAACGCGGTTTGCGCGGCATGCCGCGGCTTTGGGCGCGTTCAGGCAGTTTGTTGATCTTTTCCCGGCGGCTTGAGCGCCAGGCGGCGAGAGCGCCACCGTCCGATTTCCCCACCCCGCCGCGGCACAACGATGAGCCGCCGCACCTTGGCCCGTGTGCTAGGCTGCCGCGATGCTGGAAGCCGCCACCAACCCCACGCCCAGATCAGAAACCCCGCCGCCGATCGCGGCGCCGTCGCCGGGTCCCCGCCGATTGTGGGCCTACGGGGCCGCAACCGTCGCGATCGCGGCCTTGTTCTCCTGGCGCTGGCCGTTGATCGGGAACACGGATCGCCTCTACGACATCGGCAACATGCACGGCTACCCGGCGCGGGATTTCTTCGCGTACGTCCTGGGGTTGGCCGCCCTGTTCGCGATCTATGTCCTGGCGCTGCGGGAAACGCGGCGGATGGCGGCGGCGCGGGCGGCGGCCCCGGTTTTCGTCGGCGGGGCGGCCGCGGCCGTCGCGTTCGCCTTTCTCTACCCGACCAACGCGATCGACGTCTTCATCTACGCGGTGCGGTCGCGCTTGTTCACCGAGTACGGCGCGAACCCGAACGCGGTCATGCCGGTCGAGTTCCCGGCCGACCGCTACATGGAGTACGCCTCGCGCGAGTGGGCCAACGACACGTCGCCGTACGGGCCGCTCTGGAACCTGATCGCCGCCCCGGCGACGGCGATCGGCGGCGACGACATCGGCCTGGCGATCGCCGGCTTTAAGGTGCTGGCGGTGCTGGCCCTGCTGCTCGGTGGGTGGGCGGTCTTCGACGCGCTGCGGGCAACGCGGCCGGAGGACGCGGCGACCGGGGCACTCTTCTTCCTCTGGAACCCGCTGGTGCTCTGGGAAGGAATCGGTAACGCCCACAACGACCTGGTGCTGACGCTCTGCCTGCTGGGGGCAATCTGGGCGTGGTGCCGGGGGAGACCGTCGCTGGTGATCCCGGCGCTGGTCGTCGGGGCGCTGATCAAGTACGTTAGCCTGCTGCTCCTGCCGGTGGTCGCGGTGGCGCTGTTCCGGCGGCTGGGGACGTGGCCGGCGCGGGGACGGGTCGCGGTCGAGAGCGCGCTGGTCTCGGGCGGCGCGACCCTGGTCGCGCTCTACCCGTTCTACGACATCGGGGCGGTGCGTGAGAGCCTGTCGAACCAGGGGCGGTTCTTCCTCACCTCGCCGGCCCGGCTCGCGCTGGGGGTGCTCCAGGACGACCTGGGGTACGCCGACGCCGGGCCGGCAATCCGGCTGGTGACCCTTTGCCTGCTGCTGATGGCGTTGGGGTGGCGGGCGGGGACGGTTTGGGAGCGGCCAGAGCGGTTGCCGAGGGCGGCGTTCGAGGTCGTCCTCGTCTACCTGCTGGTCGCGGCCTGGACCTTTCGCACCTGGTACGTGATCTGGCCGGTCGGGCTGGCGGCGCTCGTGCCGTGGGGGTGGCCGGCGGCGCGGATGATCGCCTGGAGCGCGGCGGCCCTGAGCGGTTACGGGCTGTTCATCTGGATCTGGCACTGGTGGGGCGTCGACCGCGAGACGATCGAGCGGATGGGCGTGTTGGTCATGTTCGGGCCGGTGCTGGTCGTGCTGGCGGCGGAGTGGGGGCGAGCGATCTTCGGCGGTGACGGTCAAAACGGCCAGAGGTTGAGCTCCTGGGTCCAGGCGCGGCGCGGCTGGCGCAGCAAGAAGAGGACGGCTTCGGCGACGTCCTCCGGTTCCAGGTAGCGTTTGGCGCCGGGATCGGCGCGTTTGGCGTCGGCCGCGCCACCGGCGAAATCGGTCAGGATCGATCCCGGGACGACGGTGGCGACCTTGATCCCGTCCGCCGCGACTTCGGCCGCCAGCGATTGCAGGAAGCCGATCAAACCGAACTTGGAGGCCGCGTAGGCGGACAGGGTCGGGTAGCCCTGCTTGCCCGCCCCGGAGGCGATGCCGACGACGGCGCCTCCTCCGCGCTGGCGCATCATCGGCAGCACCGCCCGGGCGCAGAGGAAGGCGCCGGTGAGGTTGGTCGCCAGGGTGGTCTGCCAGTCGGTCAAGGAATAGGTCTCGACCGGGCCGTACAAGCCGACGCCGGAGGCGTGAACCAGGATGTCCACCCCGCCCAATCCGTCGCTGGCGCGGGCCACCAGCGCGGCGACCGCGGCCTCGTCGCCGACATCGGCCGGGGCGACCAGCGATCGGCCACCGGCCGCGGCGATCACGCCCGCCGTCTCCGCCAGCGGTTCCGGTCGCCGCCCGACCAGCACCGGCGTGGCACCGGCGGCGGCGAGCGCGACGGAAACCGCCCGGCCGACCCCGCTCCCGGCGCCGGTGACGACGGCGATCTTTCCCGCCAGCGCCTCGCTCATCGGATCACCTTGTCGGCGGTGTCGAAGGTCTGCACGAGGTCGCCGTCCTCGGCGACGTGCTCGGTAAAGCGGTCGCCGGTGTAGGCGCCGATCACCCGCCGCCAGAAGCGTTGGGCGGCGGCGTTTTTGGGCACCTGGAGGATGTGCCAGTGGCCGGGGTAGCGGTCGAACAGGGCGCGGGCCATCGCCTCGCCGTAGCCGCCGCGGCGGAACTTGCGCAGGACCAGAAACTCGGCGACGTAGCGGTGGCGGTCGCCGCCGGGAAGCGGGCTGCGCGGGTCCACGACCGCGAACCCGGCCGGTTCGCCGCGCACCCGGAGCAGCAGCGCGTCACGGCCCGGAGTCTCCAGCAGCAGTTCCGACCACCGGTTCCGCGAGTACAGACCGGACTCCTGGACCGACCAGCCCTCGAACTCGCTGAAGTCGTAGAGGTACAGCTCCGAAAGGCGCAGGAACAGGTCCCGCTCCCACGGCCGCACCGGCAGCAGGGTCCAATCGGTCGGCGGCGCGGCGGCGCTCAGCGGTAGCCTCGATCGCGGTGGAGCCGGTGCTGGAGACCGGCCAGGAACGCCAGCAGCATCGAGCAGCCGGTGCGGGCGGTGAAGTCCGAGACGTCGCGGGTCGGATCGATCTCGACCAAGTCGAGGGCCGCCACCTTCGGGTCCTGACCGCAGGCGAACATGGCCTCGGCCAGTTGCCAGGCGGACAGCCCTTCGGCGGTCGGGGCGGATGTGCCGAAGGCCCACGGGAAGGCCAGGCAGTCGATGTCGACGCTGAGGTAAACCACGTCGGTCTCGCGCCCGGCGATCGCCAGCGCCTGCGCGATGCAGTCGTCCATCCCGCGGCGCTGCACCTCGCGCCCGGAGACGACGGTCACGCCGCGTTCCCGGCACCATTTGGCGTAGGCCGACGATCCGGTGAAACCGTGGATGCCGAGTTCGACGAAATTCTCGCCCGCCACCAAACCGCCGTCGAGGATCTGGCGGAACGGGGTGCCGTTGTGTGGTCCGTGGTCCATGTTCCGCACGTCGAGGTGGGCGTCGATGTTAACCAGCCCGACTCGCTTCCCGGCGTGGGCGGCCGAGGCGCAAAAGCCGCGCACCGCCGGGGCGGTGATCGAGTGGTCGCCGCCGAGGATCAGGGGCACGAAGTGCTGGTCCAACGACAAGGCCCCCTTGACGGCCGCTTCGATGCGGGCGTGGGCAACCGATACGTCGGTCAGGTGGCCGGCGATGTCGCCGAGGTCGCGGACGCGAAGGCCCCGGATGTCGGTGTCGAAGTCGGCGGAGTACGTGGTGTTGGCGCGAAAGGCGAGGCGGACCGCTTCCGGCCCCCCGGCCGCGGCGGAAGCGCCGATCGACGCGCCGGAATAGGGCGCGCCGATCAGCCCGGCGTCCAGCGATTCCGCGAAGTCCCATTGGGCCAGCCAATTACTGACCCGGACCTCCTCGCTGTCCTGCCACGGGGCGCGCTTGACAACGGAGGGCGGTCGGAGGTGGGGAACCGGGATCTTCGCTGATTCGGTCAACGATCCGTGCCTTTCACGTCCGGGACGCTCGTGACGGTCGCGCGGCAACCCGGCGATCACGACCACGCCCGCTAGCGAAAGAGTTCCGTTAGGGGAAACCGGAAGCCGGGCAGCACGTCCTCGCCGTCGACCGCGGCGTCGCCCTCGATCACCCGCGGTTCGCGGCCGGGGCGGTAGACCGCGACCGTCCGGTCCTCCGGGTCGGCCACCCAGACGAGTTCGACGCCCAGCTCCAGATAAAGCGCGACCTTGGCGGCCACCTCGCGCCGAGTGTCCGACGACGAGACGACCTCGATCACCAAGTCCGGAACGACCCGCAGGAACCAGGTCTCGTCGTCCATCGGCAGGCGCTCTGCGCGCACGAACGCCGCGTCCGGGCCGAGCAGCAACATCGGCGACTCGCGGAAGACGACGCCGACATCGGCGCCGAAGACGTCGCCCAGGTCGTGCTCGGTGGCGAAGCGCTCGATGCCGCCGCCGAAGCGCAACCCAACCCTGCTGGTCCGGCGTCCCGATGGCACGGTCTCGAACAGCTCCCCCGCGATCAACTCGCGGCGCGTGCCGTCGTCGAGCAGCGCGTCTGCGTCGGCGACGGAAAGCCAGACCCGACGGTCGTTCGCGGGGGCGGTGATCGCCATGACCGGTGCTCCATGAACCCGAGCGGAGGATGTCGCGGGCGGTATTGCGCGAAGCGGTTAGGCGAAGATGTCCTCGACGGACAGACGCAGATCGGGAAACACCCCCCCGCCGTCGAGTACGACGCCTTCGCCGAACACGACCGCCGGTCGACCGAGGGCGTGGACGGCGACGGTGCGGGTCTCCGGGTCAACCCACCAAACGAGCGCCACCCCGGCGCGTTGATACAGGTCCAGCTTGGCGGCGATTTCCCCTAGGCGGTCGCCCGGCGACCGGACCTCGACCGCGAAGTCGGGCGGCACTGGGCAGTACGTTTTGGTCCGGACGCCGCCCGGCAACCGGTCCCAACGAATGATAGCGACATCGGGCACAACCACCGTGTCGGGGTCGTGGCTAAGGACGTAGCTGCCGTCGGCCACGGTCAGCACACCCAGGTTCCCAGTTCGCACGGTCGGACGCAAGAGCGCGAAGATTTCTCCTCCGATGCTGCTCGCCTCCATCCCCGCGCTCGGCACTTTTCGCAGCTCCCCTTCCCAGAGTTCCCGCGGCTCGTCGCCCGGCATTCGCCACAAGTCCTCTGCCGTGTAGCGCGCGACCGTTGCCGTCATCGTTGTCCTCCTGGCGGGAAGGCGCCGGCAAGATGGTTCCCGGGAAGGACGCGCCGGATCGTGATGAGGCGCGTCCCGCACCGCGACGGTAGCGTACCTTGAAAACGGACCGTCGGCGTGCCGCCGGAGTACCAGTTGATTGCTACTCCTCGCCCAAGTACGCCTTGCGGACCATCTCGTTTTTCGCCAACGCGTTCGCCTCGTCGGCGAGGACGATCTGGCCGGTCTGCAGCACGTAGCCGCGGTGGGCGATCGCGAGCGCCATCAGGGCGTTCTGCTCGACGAGCAGAACGGTGGTGCCCTGGGCGTTGATGTCGCGGACGATGCCAAAAATCTGCTCGACCAGGATCGGGGCCAAGCCCATCGAGGGTTCGTCGAGCAGGAGCAGGGTCGGGCGGGCCATCAGGGCGCGGCCGATGGCCAGCATCTGCTGTTCCCCGCCGGACATGGTGCCGGCTTTTTGGCTGGCGCGCTCCTTGAGGCGGGGGAAGAGGTCGAAGACGCGGGCGAGGTCGTCCGGGTCGGCCTTGCCGCGGGAAAAGGCGCCCATCTCCAGGTTTTCCAGCACCGACATCCGCGGGAAGACGCGCCGCCCTTCCGGCGACTGGGCGACGCCAAGGGACGCGATCTTGTGCGCCGGGACGCCGTTGAGGCGCCGCCCGTCCAGGCTGACCTCCCCCTGGCGGGGTTGGAGCAGACCGGAGATCGTCTTCAGCGTCGTGCTCTTGCCGGCCCCGTTGGAGCCGATGAGGGTGACGATCTCGCCCTTGCGGACCTGGAGCGTGATCCCCTTCAGAGCGTGGATGTGCCCGTAGTAGGTGTGAATGTCTTGGACATCGAGCATGGTCGGGGCGGTGTCAGCCATCGGCATTCAGCTTTCAGCGATCGGGATTCACCGAGTCCATCGCCGCTTCGTGCTCAGTCCTGGAGGGACTTCGCCCGTTCAGTCCGGGCCTTCATCCGCGGGCACGCGGTCGACGCGATCGTTCCATCGTTGGCCCCGACCCGCGACCTCCGCCGCATCGTTACGGCGTCACCTGGGCCGCCGCCCCTTCGGCGGTGGGGCGGTCGAGGGCGGCGACCTCGGAGGCGCCGCGGCCGAGATAGGCTTCGATCACGCGGGGGTCGCGCTGGACCTGGGTCGGCGAGCCGTCGGCGATCTTGACCCCATGGTCGAGCACGGCGACCTGGTCGGAGATGCCCATCACCACCTTCATGTCGTGCTCGATCAGCAGGATCGTGACGCCCAGGTCGGTCCGTATCCGGTCGATGAAGCGGGTCAACTGGGCCGTCTCCTGGGGATTCATGCCCGCGGTCGGTTCGTCGAGCAAGAGCAGCTTCGGCTCGCTGGCCAGGGCGCGGGCGATCTCCAACCGGCGCTGGTCGCCGTAGGCCAGGTTCTTGGCGGTGACCGGCCCTTTGCCGGCCAGGCCGACGTAGGCGAGGAGTTCGCGCCCGCGCTCGCGGGCGTGGCGCTCCTCCTGGGTCACGCTCTTCAATCGCAGGATCGCGCCAAGAGGGGACGCGTGGAGGCGGCTGTGCATCCCGATCAGGACGTTTTCGAGCGCGGTCATGTTGGCGAAGAGGCGGATGTTCTGGAAGGTGCGGGCGATGCCGCGCGCGGTCACCTGGTCCGGCCGGAGGGACGTTTTCTGGTCGGAAATGGTTTGGCCGTCGAAGACGATCTCGCCCTCGGTCGGCTCGTAGATGCCGGCGACGATGTTGAAGAAGGTCGTCTTGCCCGCGCCGTTGGGGCCGATCACGCCGCCGATGACGCCTTTCGGCAAGGAAAAGCTGACGCCGTCGACGGCGGTCAAACCGCCGAACTTCTTGGTCAAGTTGCGGACCTCGAGCACGGCCGGGGCGGGGGCGTCGACGGGGGCAGGAGCGGGCATGGGCGCGGTCACGCGCGCTCTCCAGCGAGGGCTTCCTGCTCGCGGCGCGCGTCGTAGAGCGATTCGGATTCGGCGGCGGCGATCTCCTCGGACTCGGGTTCCATCTCGGCGCGGCGCCTGGCGTTGGGGATCAGGCCGCCGGGCCGGAGCAGCATCATCAGCACCAGGGCGAGGCCGAAGACCAGGAAGCGGTCCTGCGAGAGGTCGTGGTTCTCCAGGAAGGGGATGTTGAAGGTGCGGCCGAAGCTCTGCACCGGGTCGCGCAGGACCTCGACCAGAATGCGGTCGAAGCTGGCGATGAGGAGCCCGCCGAAGATGACGCCGTAGATGTTGCCGAGGCCGCCGAGGATCACCATTGCCAGGATCATGATCGAGACGCTGAAGCGGAACTGGTCCGGATGGACGTACTGGAAGGCGGCGGCGTAGATGGACCCGGCGAAGCCGGAGAACGACGCGCCGAGGCCGAACGCGAGCAGCTTGGTGCGGACCAGGTTGATCCCCATGCTGGCGGCGGCGACCTCGTCCTCGCGGACCGCTTGCCAGGAGCGGCCGAGCCGGGAATCGTAGAGCCGGTTGATCAGGAAGACCGAGAGCAGGCCGACCGCGAGCATCAGCCAATACCAGTTGCGCTGGTCGCTGGCGCCGAAGCGGAGATCGCCGCCGAAGAAGGGGATCGCGGGCGGCGCGGAGATTGGGTTGATGCCCAGGGTGCCGCCGGTGATCGTGGTCGCGTTGAGGAAAAAGGTCGGCACGATCTCGCCGAACCCAAGGGTGACGATCGCCAGGTAATCGCCCCGCAGGCGCAGCGTCGGCGCGCCCAGCAACACGCCGAACAAGGCGGCGGTGAAGAACGACAAAATCAGCGCCGGCCAGAAGTGGCGGAGGAACTCGGGGATGTAGTCGTTGCGGACGAAGTAGGAGGTGGGCGAGGTCAGGAAGGCGTTGGTGTAGGCGCCGATGGCGAAGAAGGCGGCGTAGCCGAGGTCGAGCAGCCCCGCGTACCCGACGACGATGTTGAGACCCATCGCCAGGATGACCAGAACAAAGATCGCCATGAACGAGCCAAGGCGATTGATGCCGAGCGCGTTGTCCAAGAACGGGTAGAGCGCCATCAGCAGCGCGCCGCCGCCGATCCAGAGCGTTTTGGATCGTGCGTCGCGCCGGTCTTGGCGGACGTCGATCCTCTGGCTGGCGGCGAGGGAAGCGGCCATTACGGGCGGTCCGAGTCGGAGGCCGGACGGCGGACATCCGGCGTTCCGGCGCGTTGGACCGCGGCGCTTCCGAGAGTCATGGCTTGCTCCCTCGACTGACCGGGTCGACCGTTCGGGCGAGATTCCGCGTCCGACCCGCCTTCAGACCTTGTCGACGGTTTGTTCGCCGAGCAGGCCGGTGGGGCGGAAGATCATCACCAGCACGAGGACGGCGAAGATGACGGCCGGGGTCCAGCCCGCCCCCCAGCCTTCGATGTACTGGCTCATGAAGCCGTCGCTCATCGACCAGACGATGCCGATGCAAAGGGCGCCGATGACCGACCCGGCCAGGTTGCCAATCCCACCGAGGACGGCGGCGGTGAAGGCGAAGAGGCCGTAGCGGAAACCCATCTGGAACCGGGCGCTGTTGTTGTAGTAGACCGCGATCATGCCGGCGGCGCCGGCCAGGGCGCCGCCGATCAGAAAGGCGTAGGCGATGGTGCGGTTGACGTCGATTCCCATCAGCGCGGCGGCGTCGCGGTCCTGGGCGGTGGCCCGCATCGCCTTGCCGGTGCGGGTTTTGTAGACGAACCAGGTCAGACCGATCAAGAGCGGGATCGTGACGCCCAGTACCGCCAGGTCCAGCACCCGGAGGCGGATCCTGGTCTCGAGACCGAACCACTCGGTCAGCACGTTGTAGCGGACGTACTCGGTCGGGATCAGGGAGGGCGGGGTGATCGGGTTCGACCCTTTCCAATAGATGGCGATGTTCTGCAGGATAAAGCTGATCCCGATCGCGGCGATCAGTGGCGCCAGCTTCGGGGCGTTGCGGAGCCGCCGGTAGGCCACGCGGTCGATCCCGGCGTTGAGCAGCCCGCTGAAGAGCATCGAGGCGAGGAGGGCGGCGATGGCCATGAACACGATCGCGACGCCGCTGGAATCGTTCGTCACGCCGACGGTGGCGACCACGGTGGTGGCAAATAAGGCGCCCATCATGAAGACCTCGCCGTGGGCAAAGTTGATCAGTTCGACGATCCCGTAGACGAGGGTATAGCCGAGCGCGATTAAGGCGATCAGCGCCCCGCTGGCGATGCCGATGATGAGGTACTGGGTAAACAATGCGGCGTTAAAATCCATGCGGCACCCCGGCCAATGTTGCGGACAAAACGTGCGCGTGACCGTTGTCGCGGGCGACCCGAGCGTCAGCACGGAGCGCCCGGCGTTCGGGGGATACGGGAGCGGGCCGGGAACACGTCCCCGGCCCGCTCCGTCGCGTCGAGGTGCCTTAGGACGCCGGGGGGGCGATCTCTTCCTGGAAGGTGATCGCGCCGTCCTTGACGACGTTGAGGCTCATCGTCGTCGCGGTCGTGTCGTAGGTGTCGGAGAAGCTCCACTCGCCGAGCAGGCCCTGGAACCCCTCGGTGGCGGCCAGCGCGTTCAGGATCGCGGTGCGGTCCTTGGCCTGGGCGACGTCGATCGCCTGCAAGACCACGGCCGCCGCCTCGTAGGCGTAGGTGGCGTAGGCGTCGGGCTCCTCGCCGAGGCGCTCGCTCATGCGGGTGTAGTAGTCCTGGCCGGCGCCGGTGGAGAGGGTGTTGGCCGGGACGCCGGCAAAGGTGATGTAGGCGCCTTCCGCCGCATCGCCCGCCCCTTCGATGAAGTCCTGGTTGACCAATCCGTCCGGACCGAGGAACGTGACCTCCTCCGGCCCCATCAGGGCGCGCATGTCCTGGAGCAGCTTAGAGGCGTTGAGGTTGACGATCGCGCCCAGATAGACGAGGTCCGGCCCGGCGTCGGCGACCTTGGTCATCAGCGCCTGGTACTCCGGCGCCTCCGGGTCGAACGGCTCGAAGCCGACGACCTCGCCGCCGAGGGACTGGAAGGTATCCCGGAAGAGCGTCGCTACGCCGGCGCCGTAGAGTTGATTGTCGTGGAGGACGTAGGCCTTGGTCGCGCCGAGGGTGGAGAACGCCCAGTTGGCGGCGGCCGGACCTTGGATGTCGTCGGCCGGGACGACGCGGAAGAAGTTGCGGGTGCCGGACGGGTAGTAGATCTCCGGCTCGCCTTCGGCGTTGGAGGGGGTGTCCTTGGTTAGCCCCGGGTAGGTGGCCTGCGGGGTGATCATCGGCATCGGCGGTTCGGCGGCGTTGAGGATCGGGATCGAGATCTTGGATGCGCCGGAATTGTAGGTGGCGATGTAGACCATCGCGTCGGGATCGTTGACGACCCGGTTGGCGTTCTCCGACTCCTTGCCGGCGTCCCAGCCGCCGTTGTTGGCGGCGATGCCGTCGTCGAGGGCCTCGTACTCCAAGGCGAAGCCGCCGGCGGCGTTCCCGCGGTCTTCCAGGCAGAGGCGGACCGCCTCGGCGGAGTCGCCGCCGATCTTCTCGGAGGCGCCGGTCAGCGGCCAGGAGGAGTAGAGCTTGATGGTCCCCTTGTCGGTGGTGGTCAGGTGCTCGATCCCGGGCATCCCGATCTCGGCGGCGGTGGCGGGACCACCGGCGGCCGGGGTCGCGACCTGCGCGCCAACCGGTTGGGTCCGCAGAAGGGCCGCGCCGATGGCGGGCACGGAGGCGCCGAGGGCGACGGCGCGGACGAGGAAGGTACGCCGGTCGATGCGCTGGGTTTCGAGTTGCTGGACGAGGGCGTCGAACCGTTGTTCGGACACGGGGGCCTGCCTCCTCTTGTTCCTGGCCGTCTCGCCCCGGCGCCGACCCCGGCGCCGGGTTCCGGATGGGACCCGAAGGGTTCGCCCGACGATGCCCACGCGGGCGCCCGATGGGTCATGGTGACCGGATCGGGGCCATCGCGTTGGCTGCTCGTGTGGCACTGGGGCCGGATTATGGCCCAGGAGTCCCGGTGTGTCAATCGGCGGACCGCCGGCTGTGTGCGGATTGCCCAACCGGCCAACCCTTGCTCCGCGCCCGTCCTTACCCGGATAGAATCGGGTACGGGCGACGGCAACCTTGCGCGGCGAACGGGGAGTGGACGTGGGCGGACAGGGGGCGGTGCCGGCATCGGCCGAGGTGGTCATCGTCGGCGGCGGCATCGTCGGCGCGGCCAGCGCCTTTTTTCTTGCCCGGGCGGGGCTGCGCCCGGTCCTGGTCGAGCGCGCCCCGGCGCTGGCGACGGCGACGACGGCGGTCTCCGCCCATTGCGTCCGCGCCCAGTTCTCCGAGCCGGAGAACGTGGCGATGATGGGCGAGAGCCTGGCGATCTTCGCCGAGTTCGCGGCGGTCCTGAAATTGCCGCCGGACGAAGCCGACATCGGCCTGCGGCGGCAGGGGTACCTCTTTGCCTCGACCGATCCGGACCAAGCGGCGCCGTTCGCGGCCCGGGTCGCGCTCCAGAGCGCGCTCGGATTGGACGACGTCGAACTCCTGGACGGGGACGAGATCCGCCGCCGCTTCCCGTTCGTCGCCCCGGAGGTGGTGACCGGCACGTTTCGCGCGGGCGACGGCTGGCTGGACGGATGCCGGGCGGCGGAACTCTTTGCTCGGGCCTCCGGCGCACCCGTTCATGTGAACACCGAGGTCCTGGAGATCGTGCGGACCGGTGGCCACGTGACGGGAGTTCGGACGGACCGAGGAACCATCGCCACGGAGTCCGTGGTGCTGGCGACGGGACCGTTCGCGGGGGAGTTGGCCGGGGAGCCGCTGCCGATCGCGCCGCTGCGGCGCCAGCGGCTGATCGTCTCGTTGCACGGCTCCGATGGGCGCCCGGCAATCCCCCAGGGCGGCCCGCTGACGATCGACGCCGACACCGGGGCGCACTGGCGGCCCCACCGGGGCGGCGCCTTGATCGCCTGGGGCCTGCCCGAAGCGCCCGGTCCGCCCCATTGGCCGGTGGCGGCGGACCCGGCGTTCGCGGATCTGGTGCTCAAGGACCCGCGCGGCGTCGGCCGGATCAGCCCATTCTGGCGCGATTTGGCGCCGCGGTTGGCGCCAGCCGAAATCGCCCTGGCGGCCGGTCAATACACCATGACGCCCGACCACAAGCCCCTGATCGGGCCGGCGGCGGACACGGTCGGTCTGTGGCTGCACACCGGCTACAGCGGGCACGGGATCATGGGCAGCCCAAGCGGGGCGCGACTGCTGGCCGATCTGGTGGTGGGCCGAGTTCCAATAGAGGGGAACCCGTTCCGGCCGGGGCGGTTCGCGGAAGGCGGGGTGGTGGTGGCGGAGGCGGTGGTGTTGTAGAGGGACGGCGACGCGGGTGGTAAGCCGGGACAGGGCGGTCTGGGATGATGGCGCGATGAATCGCACCCTCGTCGCCGTCGCCCGCGTCGCCCATCCCTACCCGATCGCTCCTCGGGTGCTCCAGTACCACGATCCCGTGGAGGTGATTCGGCATCACGACCCAGGCGTCGAGATCCACCCACTGGAACCGGGCTATCAACGCCAACCGTGCCTCTTTCACAACGGCGCCCTCGCCGGTCAAACGCACGGCATCGTTGTCAACCGCCCCGAAAACCTCCAACCGCGCTGATGTACAGACCGTCACGAAATACGCCCCCGCCGATTCATAGTCGTACCCCCGCAACTGCGTCGCAACCCGGTGGTGCCGCGCCCGATCGAACCCCACGAACCACCTCCGCGACCATGCCCGTCCAGCCCGCCGCATGGTACACATCCCCCCCACAACGTTGGCCCTCCCCTCCCCGGAAAGGTCCCGACCATGGCGTCCTCCAACCATCCGTTCTTCGACGAATTGGTGCCGTACGTCGTCACGCCGGGGGCCGACGGTTCCGGCGAGGACGGCGGGCGAACCGCGCCGCCGGAGACCATCGCCGCGGACCGGGTGGCGTTGGCGCCCGCGCTGGCGTCGCTCCACGCGGCCGGGTTCTACGCCTACGGGATGCTCGACGATCAGAATCGCTGGACCGTCGCCGCCGACGACGAGGCCGGGCGGATCGACGTCCGGGTCGGCGAGGACGGGTTCGCCGTCCAGCTCTGGGCGTCGTCGCCCGGTCTCTACGCCGACGAAGACAACGAGTGGCGGCGCAAAGCTCGCGAACGCCTGGCCCGGATGACCATCCAGGGCATCGCCCGCGGCCAACTGGCGCCGCACGAGGGGGCGAGTTGGGACGAGACCGAGCTGGGTGTGGCGGTCGAGCTGCGGTTCGAGCTCCCGTTCACCCGCGGCGACGAGATCGGTGCCTTCGTGCGGGGCAAGCTGCCGGAGTTGGACGAGCTGCTGAGCCGGATCGAATCCCAGGTGGCGTCCTAACGGTGGGGGTTTGGATGGGCGATCGGACCGAACCCGGGGTGGCGGCCTTCGACGGCGTGGCCTGGCGGCGCAGGCTGCGGGTCGCCCAAGGGCTGGAGCCGGCCGACCTGGTGCTGGCCGGCGGCGACGTGGTCGACGTCTTCGCCGGCGACCGGGTTCGGGCCGACGTCGCGATCGTCGACGGCCGGATCGCCGGAGTCGGCGACTACCCCCTGGCGCGGGAGCGGCTCGACGTTTCCGGCAAGACCGTCGCGCCGTCGTTCGTCGACGGCCACATCCACCTCGAAAGCGCCCTGGTTTGGGTGACCGAGTTCGCCCGCGCGACCGTGCCCCGCGGCACCGGCGCGGTGGTCACCGACCCGCACGAGATCGCCAACGTCGCCGGTCTGCCGGGGATCGCGGCGGTGCGGGACGCGGCGGTTGGGCTGCCGCTGCGCGTGGCGTTCACCGTGCCGTCGTGCGTTCCGGCCAGCCGCCACGAGAGCGCCGGGGCGGAGTTCGGCGTCGCCGAGACGGCGGCGATGCTGGCCTGGCCGGAAACGGTCGGCCTGGGGGAATTGATGGATTTTCCGGCCACCTTGGCCGGCGACGACCTGATCGCCGCCAAGCTGGCGGTTTCGGCCGGGCGGCGGCGGGACGGCCACGCGCCGGGATTGCGCGGCGCGGCGTTGCAGGCGTACGCGGGCGCGGGCGTCGGGTCCGACCACGAGTCCACCGGGTTGGCGGAGGCGCGGGAGAAACTGCGCGCCGGGCTGATGGTGATGATCCGGGAGGGCTCCTCGGAGCGGAACCTGGACGACCTCTTGCCGCTGGTCACCGACCGGACCTACCCCCGCTGTTGTTTCGCCTCCGACGACCGCGATTGCCACGCGCTGACCCACGACGGACACCTGGACGCGATCCTCCGCCGCGCCATCGGCCAGGGGCTGGATCCGGACCGGGCGCTGCGGATGGCGACCTGGAACGCCGCCGACCGCTGGGGTTTGGCAGGGATCGGCGCGGTCGCGCCGGGGTACCGGGCCAACCTGGTGGTCCTCTCGGACGTCGAACGGGTGCTGGTGAATCTGGCCGTGTACGAGGGACAGGTGGTCGCCCGAGACGGGCAACTGCTTGCCCCGCTGCCGGGCCGGATCGCCCTCCCGGACGCGCTCCGCGACACGGTCCGCGTCGCGCCGGTGCGGTTGAGCGACCTGCGCTTGCGCCCCGAGGACGCGACGGTCGCCGTCGGCGCGATCCGCGGCCAGATCGTGACCCGGGCGGTGCCGGTCGAGCCGGTGGTGGTCGACGGATGGGCGGTTGCCGCGCCGGGTCCGGAGCGGGACCTGCTCAAGCTGGTCTGCGTCGAACGGCACCGGGCGACCGGGCGGGTTGGGGTCGGCTACGTCCATGGGTTCGGCCTCCGCCGCGGCGCCCTGGCCAGCACGATCGCCCACGACGCCCACAACATCGTCGCCGTCGGCGCCGACGACGCCGACATCCTGAGCGCGATCTCGTTGGTCGCCGAGGGCCAGGGCGGTCTGGCGTCGGTGGCGGACGGGCGGGTGCTCGGCCACCTGCCGCTGCCGATCGGCGGCCTCCTCTCCGACCAGCCGTTGGCGCAGGTGGCGGCGGCCTACGCGGCGCTGGAGGCGACGGCGCGGGGGCTTGGCAGCGGGCTGGAATCCCCCTTCGGGTTGCTGGCGTTCTTGGCCTTGACGGTGATCCCGGAGGCGCGGGTGACGGACCGGGGGTTCTTGCGGGTGGGGATGGGCGAGGGGGGGTAGGGGCGCGATTTGGACCGGGGGTATCCGCAACTGTCACCAGGAGGGCACGGAAACGGGCAGACTGGCGTGTCCGCCCCGTCCCGGGATTCCCGCATTCCGAACGGTTCCGCCAACCCCCTCCGACTTCGTGTCGGTGATACACTAACCCCATGAACACCCCGCCCATTCTCACCGCTGGTGGTCCCGGCATCCCCGCTTCCTTGCTCCGTCCGACCCTTCCCGATCCGGCTCAGCCGCGAGCGCGGTACGACGCGGTCGTGGTCGGCGCGGGCGTGGCGGGGTTGGCGTTCGCGCTCCGGCTGCCGGAAGGGACGCGGATCGCGCTGCTGACCAAGGGGGCATTGGGCGAAAGCAACACCCGCTACGCCCAGGGCGGGTTGGCGGCGGCGGTCGGACCGGACGACGACCCAGCGTTGCACGAGGCCGACACCCTGGCCGCGGGCGCCGGGCTCTGCGACGCGGACGCGGTGCGGCGGTTGGTCGAAGGAGGCCCGGCGGCGGTCGAATGGCTCCTGGCGATGGGGACGCGATTCGACCGCGACCCGGACGGCACCCTGGCGTTGGGCCGGGAAGCGGCCCACGGTCGGCGGCGGGTCCTCCACGCCGGGGGGGACGCGACCGGGGCCGAGATCGAGCGGGCGCTGGTCGCCAAGGTCCGGGAGCGCCCGGCGATCACGGTCCTGGAGCGGGCCTACGCGGTGGACCTGGTGCAAGACGGCGGGCGCTGTACCGGCCTGGTCGCCGAGCTGGGCGCGGCAAGCGAACCGGTCGTCCTCCGGGCGCCGGTCGTGGTGCTGGCGGCGGGGGGGGCAGGGCAACTTTGGGCGACCACGTCGAACCCGCTCGGGGCGACCGCCGACGGGTTGGCGATGGCGCTACGGGCCGGAGTGGCGGTGGCGGACCTGGAATTTGCCCAGTTTCACCCGACGGTGCTCCGGTTGCCCGACGACGAGCCGTTCCTGGTCTCGGAGGCGGTTCGGGGCGAAGGCGCCTTCCTCCGCGACGCCGACGGCGAGCGCTTCATGCCCGCCGCCCACCCGCTGGCGGAGCTGGCGCCGCGGGACGTGGTCGCCCGCGCGATCCAACGCCAGATGGGTCTCGACGGCGCCGACCACGTCGCCCTCGACCTCGCCCACTTGGACCCGGATGCGATGCGGGCGCGCTTCCCGACTATCGCCGCCGCGCTGCGCCGCCGCGGTCTGGACCTGGCGACGGACCGGATCCCGGTCGCGCCGGCCGCCCACTACTTCATGGGCGGCGTCGTCGCCTCCCCCGAGGGCCGGACCAGCCTGCCCGGCCTGCTCGCCATCGGCGAAGCGGCCTGCACCGGCGTCCACGGCGCGAACCGCCTCGCCAGCAACTCCTTGTTGGAAGGGTTGGTGTTCGGGATGGCGGCGGCGGACGCCTTCGAAGGGTCCAGGGTTTGGGGTCTGGGGTCTGGGGACGGCGTTGTCGAGCCGTGGTCCGCCCCCAAATCGGGGACCCTCCCCCCCAACCCCTCGGCCGCCGTCGCGCTCCGCTCCCGCGTCCAGCGGGCGATGAGCCGCCACGTCGCGGTGGTGCGCGACGCGGCGGGGCTGGCGGCGGCGGGAGCGGAGATCGCGGCGGTCGCGGCCGCGGCGGCGGCGATGCCGGGCGACGGGCGGGCGGTCCACGGGCTGCGGAGTATGGCGCTGGCGGCGAGCGCGGTGGTCGCCGCCGCATATCGGCGGGAAGAGAGCCGGGGCGGGCATTTTCGGTTGGACTTCCCGGACAGCGACCCGGCGCTGGGCGGGCGGCATTTGCTGTTCGGTGGTGGGGAAGACGGGTGGCGGTATGGGGGATTGGGGTGAGGGCTTGCCAGGGTCACAAAGACCCTTCCCCCATCCCCAGCATCAAGACATAAAAACTCCCCTCGTCCGCCGCTTCGGCGACCCGCTTGTGGAGGGGTTTGCCGGCGCCATGGCCGGCCTTGTCCTCTGCGCGGAGGAGGATCGGGCGGTCGTCGTTGGCGGACGTGGCGTGCTGGAGGAGGGCGGTCATCTTGCGGGCGTGGAGGGGGTCGACGCGGCTGTCCTGCTCGCCGCAGGTGATCAGGGTCGCCGGATAGGACACCCCGTCGACCACGCGGTGGTAGGGCGAGTAGGCGTGGAGCCAGGCGAAGGCGTCCGGGTCCTCGGCCGACCCGTACTCCGGGATCCAGAGGCGGGCGATCCGGAACCGGTGGTAACGGACCATGTCCAGCAGCGGCACGCCGCAGAAGACGGCCCGGAATAGCTCCGGTCGTTGGGTCAGCGCGGCGCCGACGAGGAGGCCTCCGTTGCTGCCGCCGCGGATCGCCAGTTTTTCAGACCGGGTGTAGTTCGCGGCGATCAGCCACTCGGCGGCGGCCAGAAAATCGTCGAAGACGTTCTGTTTCTTGGCTTGCATCCCGGCGCGGTGCCAGTCCTCGCCGTACTCGCCGCCGCCGCGCAGGTTCGGGATCGCCAGCAGGCCGCCGCGTTCGAGCCAGGCCAGTTGGGCCGGGCGGAACTCCGGCGTTTTGGCGATCGTGAAGCCGCCGTAGCCGGCCAGGATCGTCGGGTTTGTCCCATCGAGGGCGATCCCGGCGCGGTGGGTCAGGAACATCGTGATCTCGGTGCCGTCCTTAGACGGGTAGCTAACCTGACGGGTCTCGTAGGCGGCCGGGTCGAACCCGGGCGGCGGCGGCTCCGGCGCGACCGGCGAGCGGTCACCCGTGTCCAGGTCGTGGACGAAGGCGGACGGCGGGACGACGTAGCTGGTGTAGCCGAAACCGAGGCGGGGGTTGCCGGGTTCGCCGTCGAGGCCGGTCAGGCTGCCCAGACCCGGCAGCGGGATGTCGCCGACCGGCGTGCCGTCCGGCCGGTAGCGTCGGAGGCGGGCGGTCGCCGCATCCAGCTCCTGGGTCACGATCCCGTCCCCGGCGAGGACGAACGCCTCGATCACGCGGTCCGGATGCTCCGGGATCAGGGTGGTCCAGCTTTCGGGGCCGCCGGAAGGATCGGTCGGGTCGAGCGAGACGATCCGGTAGTTCGGCGCGCCGAGGTTGGTGCCCAGGTAGAAGCGTTCGGCGGTCGGGACCAGCAAGTCGAACCGGGCGTCCAGCCCTTCGGCGACCGGGCGGAACGGCCCGTCCGGCTCGTGCAGGTCCCGGAGATAGAGGTCGCTGCGCGCCCACCCTTCGGCGGCCGTGGCCGCCAGCCAGCGGCCGTCCGGCGAGATCGTCAGCCCAATCAGGTCTTCCGGGGCGCGGCCTTCGCCGAAGACCTTGGGATCGAGGGAGGGGTCGGCGCCGAGCGGGTGGAAGAAGGCGTGGCGGTTGTAGTTCTCCTGATCGGGGGGAACGGACCCAACCGCGGGGTGGCGGGTGTAGTAGAACCCGGTGTTATCGGCCAGCCAGGCGACGCTCGCGAAGCGGGTGCGGGGGATCTCGTCGGGCAAAACGCGCCCGGTGTCGGTCTCGACCACCCGCAAGGTGCTCCACTCGTCGCCGTTGGTCGAGGTGCCGTAGGCGACCAGGGCGCCGTCGTGCGAGGGAAACCACCAGTCGAGGGCGAGCAGGCCGTCGGCGCCGAGGACGTTGGGATCGACCAGCACCCGCTCCTCGCCGTCGACGCCGTCGCGGACGCGGAGGCTGGACTGATCCTGATCGCCGGTCCGTTTGGTGTAGAACAAGCGGGATCCGCGCACGGCCGGCGCGCCGACGACGCCGGTGCCGAGCAATTCCGCCAGCCGGGCTTCGAGCGCGGCGCGACCCGGCACCGCCGAGAGCAGCGCCTCGGTGCGGGCGTTCTGGGCGGCGGTCCAAGCGCGGGTTTCGGCGCTCTCGCCGTCCTCAAGCCAGCGGTAGGGATCGGCGACGGACACGCCGTGGACGGTCTCGACGAGGTCGTCGCGGCGGGTTGGGGGGATTGGGTGGGTGGTCACGGTTTGTTCACTCCGATCCGAGGTGTTGCCCTGAGCGTCGGCGGCGTCCTCGGGCATGCTACCGGATCGGCGCGCGGGATATCGCAACCAGCGGACGCGATCGGTGCGGCCCAATGATTCCCTCAGACCCCTATCGGGCCGCCCTCGCCCGGATCTACGATCGCTCGTTGGCCGGCCGCGGCTTTATCAGCGACCCGCTGGCCGGGGACGCGGCGGCGCGGCTGGGGCTGCGCCGGATGGCGGCGCTGCTGGAGCGGTTGGATCGGCCGCAGGACCGCTACGGCATCGTCCACGTCGCCGGGAGCAAGGGCAAGGGGTCGGTCTGCGCCTTCGTCGCCGCGATGTTGGGCGCGACCGGGTACCGGGTCGGCACGACCACGTCGCCGCACCTCCATTCCTACCGGGAGCGGATCGTCGTCGACGGGGCGCCGGCGGACGAGGCGACGTTCGCCGCGCTGGTCGAACGAGTGGCGGGCGCCGCCGAGGTGGTGGAGGCCGCGGAGCCGGGGCTGGGACGGGTCAACGCCTTCGAGTTGACGGTGGCGATGGCGTTGGACCGGTTCGCCGCCGTGGGGTGCAATCTGGCGGTGGTCGAGGTCGGCATCGGCGGGACGTTGGACGCGACCAACGTGGTCGCGCCGTTGGCGGCGGCGATCACGCCGATCGAGTTGGAGCACACGGCGGTCCTGGGCGAGACGCTGGCCGAGATCGCGGCCAACAAGGCCGGGATCATCGAGCCGGGACGGCCGGTGGTCGTCTCGCCTCAGACGCCGGAGGCGTTGCGGGTGATCGAGAACGCGGCGCGGGACCGCGGCAGCCCCCTGCTGCTGGCCGGCCGCGACTGGACCTGGAGCGGGACGTGGCGGAACTTTGCCTTAGACGGGTCTTGGGGGATCGACGACGGGTTACGCCTGGCGATGCCGGGGCGGCACCAGGTGGAGAATGCGGGCGTCGCAGTGGCGGCGGTGCGCGCGCTGGAGGCGTTCGGCTTCCCGGCCGGCCCGGCGGCGGTGCGGCGGGCGTTGGCGGCGGCGGCGTTACCGGGGCGTTTCGAGCGGGTGGCGGTCGGGGAGGCGACGGTGGTCCTCGATGGGGCGCACACGGCCGCGGCGGCGGCGGTCTTGGCCGAAACCGTCGAGCAGGAGTACCCGGCTCGTGAAACCGTTCTCGTCTTCGGGACGTTCAGCGACAAAGACCCCGCGCCGATGCTGGCCGCGCTGAGGTCCATGCCGGGGCCGCTGGTGGCGACCCGACCGGCGGGGCCGCGGGCGGCCTCGCCCGACGCGGTCGCCACGATCGCGCGGGTGCACGGACGGACCGTCTCGACCGCCCGAACCGTAGCCGAGGCGGTGGAGCGGGGTCTTGGGCTGGCAGGACTCCACGGGTTGGTGGTAGTCACCGGGGCGTTGGCCACCGTGGCCGAGGCGCGGCTGGCGTTGGGGCTGGCGGTCGCGGACCCACCGCCGGGCGACCAATAATCATCCGATCCGATCCGGGCACGACCGGCCGCGGGGAGCGACCCGGAGCGTCGGGTACACTGAGGGGCGGGGAAGGATTGACGACGGCGGTGGCGGCCCGCGGACGGCGGGTCAGCGGAGCGAGGGAAAAGACATCCCAAACGGGTGGTTCCGGCGTATACCCAACCGAGGTCGCTGGGCGTCCGCGCCCCGCTTCCGGCGGCACCACTAAGCGGAAAGCGCGGACCGTGGTGACGGCGCGGGCGGAGGAGCGGGTCGACCAGACACCCGAGAGCGACGCGGCGCTGATCGCGCGGGCGGCGGAGAAGGACGCGCGTGCCCTGGAGGCCCTCTACGAACGGTACTCGCGGGTCGTGTTCTCCTTCGCGGTGCGCATCGTCGGCGACCAACAGTTGGCCGAGGAGATCCTGCAGGAGGTCTTTTTCCGGGTGTGGCAACAGGCGGCGGTGTTCCAAACCGGGCGCGGCACGTTCGTGACCTGGGTCCTGAGCATCACCCACAACCTGGCGATCGACGAGGTCCGCAAGCGCGGTCGTCGGCCCCAGAAAGCGGACAGCGCCGAGCCGGAATTGATCCTCGCCGGCGTCGCCGACACGGCGCCGACGGTCGAGGACGAGGTCTGGCAGGGTCGGCTGCGTGAAGCGATTGCCGGGGCGCTGGCGGAGCTGCCGCCGGCCCAGCGGGAGGCGATCGAGCTGGCCTACTTCCGCGGTCTGACCCAGCGTGAGATCGCGGACACCTTGGGCGAACCGCTGGGCACGATCAAGACTCGGATGCGGCTCGGGGTCCAGAAACTTCGGGACTCCTTCGCGGGGCAAGAGGTGGACTTGGCGTGAGCGACCTAATCGACGACACTCCAGATCTCGACCGTGATCGCCGTCTCGACGACGTGAGCCGCGACCCCGCGGCCCGCCACGCCGCGATCGAGGCCGCGATTGCGGCCTACGCCCTGGGCGCCCTCGATCCGGCCGACGCGACCACGGTCGCCGCGCACGTGCCCGCGTGCGACCGCTGCGCGGATCTGCTGGTGAAGACCGAGCGGGTGATCCACGCCCTGCCGTTGCTGCTCCCGACCATGACCCCTCCGGCGACGGCCAAGACGGCCTTGATGGCCCGGATCGCGCAGAGCGCGCCGGTGGTGGTCGAGACGGTGCCCCCAAGCCGGGTACTGGGGCGGCGTCACGCCGCGCGTCTGCCGATCGGGCGGTCGGCGCCACCCGCCCCGGGTGGGCCACCGCGGCAGGGCACCGGTCGTCCGTGGTGGTCCGGGTTCGTGGCGCCGATGGCGTCGGCGGTGCCGCTGGTGATCGCACTAGTAGTGGTCGGCGGCTGGGCGATGGATCTGCGGGCGCAGGTCGACCGCTTGGAGATGGTGCCGAACCTAATCTCCCACGGGGACGGCTCCATCTACGAGATGAACCCCGGCCCCTCCGCCCCGGATTCCGCCGTCGCTCGGGTGTTCGCCGACGACAGCCGGGCGATGTTGGTTGTCTCCAACCTGTCCACCGCCGGGGGCGGAGGCACCTACCGAGTCTTGGTCCAGACCGATGAGGCGATGGTGCCCGTCGGGGAGTTCACCGTCGACGACGGTGGAGACGGCCAAACGATGCTGGACCTCCCTCAGCGCTTCGCAGAGTACAAAAGCGTCCACATCCGGGCCGTGCCCCGGAACCCGGAAGCGACCGCGACCGTGGACGCGTTCTCGAAGACCATCCGAAATGCGTTGGAAAATTGGGCGCAAGACCCGGGCACCGGCGCGAGCACGAATCCGGGCGAGGACGAGTGAGGCGTAGGCGGAAGGACCGGGGCGAGGTCGGGGAGCACGCCGGTGCGACCGTTCTGCGGTGCGACGCGATGAGGTTCGCGAAGGCAGCCCGGGGCATCGTTCCGTCGCGGTAGCGACGTGGGCGCACCATCGCCTGTCTTTACTAACCCGAACCTACCGCGACCGCCGATTGCCTCACTCGCCCTTCGGTGTCACCTTCTTGCTCCGTTCTTCCTCTGCCAGCCAGAGTTCGTCCACGCCGTATTGGAGGACGAAGAGGCGGCAGAGGCGCTTCCAGCCCAGGTCGGAGTAGTAGCGCTTAAAGACGGTGCGGACCTCCTCGGCGGTTTTTGCCTCCTCGAACTCGGCGTCGATCTTCTCGAACAGATCCTTCGTCACCGCTTGCGGCACGGTCTCCCCTCCCCGCGCGGCGGACCGTCGCGCGCGCATTTGCGTCCTGTCCACGGCGGCACTATAGTCAAAATATCGGACCGGTGCGCGAGGAATAGGAACGGGCAGCAGCAGGTGGCCGAGCAACTGCGTCAGGACGCCGCCGTCGCGGGCGGGATGGTCGCCGGCCGAGTGGCGTTGAGCGAGGTCCGGGCGGTCGCGGCGCGGATCGACCGCGCCGATGCCGATGGCACGTCGGACGCCGAGCCGCCGGTGGGCGCTCTCTCGATCGTGGTCCCGGTGTTCAACGAGGAAGGGAACCTGCGCGAACTGCACGCCCGCTTGACCGCCGAGTTGCGGGGGATCGGGCTGCCCTACGAGATCGTGCTCGTCGACGACGGCTCGACCGACGGCACCTGGGCGGCGATCCGCGGGCTGGGCGAAACCGATCCGGCCGTGATCGCGCTGCGCCATCGGCGCAACTTCGGCAAGGCCCAGGCGCTGGCGAACGGGTTCACCCTCGCCCGCGGCGACGTGGTCGTGACCATGGACGGCGACCTCCAGGACGACCCGGCCGAGCTGCCCCGCTTCCTCGACGCCCTGGCCGCCGGGCACGACCTGGTCTCCGGTTGGAAGCAGCGGCGCCAGGACCCGCTCGGCAAAACCGCCCCCAGTCGCCTGTTCAACTGGACGGTGCGGCGCGTCTCCGGGGTGCCGCTGCACGATTTCAACTGCGGCTTTAAGGCCTACCGGCGGGAGGTGACCGGGGCGATCCGCCTCTACGGCGAACTGCACCGGTTCACCCCGGTGCTGGCCGCGGCGCAGGGGTTTCGGGTCGGCGAACTGCCGGTCAAACACCACCCGCGGCGGTGGGGCAAGTCCAAGTACGGCTGGTCGCGCCTGGTCAAGGGGTTCCTCGACCTGCTGACGGTGACGTTCTTGACCCAGTACCGGCAGCGGCCGATGCACCTCTTCGGATTGCCGGGGTTGCTGGCGCTGGCGGTCGGGGTCGCGATCGGCTTGTTCCTCTCGGTCGACAAGATCGTGACCGGGGTCACGATCGGGACCCGGCCGCTGCTGCTCCTGGCCGTGCTGCTGGTGGTGATCGGCGCCCAGTTCTTTGGCTTGGGGCTCTTGGGCGAGTTCTTGGCCCACGGCTCCAACGCTCCCGGGCTGGATCCGGCGCCCTCCGATTCCAACCCGCTGATCCGCGACAGCCTCGGTCTTTCGGAGCGGGTGCTGACTCGTCCGGAGCCAGAGCCGCGGTCGACGGCGGCGAGGTGACCAGGACGATCGGCCGCCTGGCGGCGATCCCGACGCCGCTGATCTTCGTCGCTAGCGTCGGATTCGCGCTGCTGCTGCTCTGGCGGCAGGACCGCCTGGGCGACATCGGGGATGTCGCCGGTCGCGCCGATCCCGGCGTGGCCGTGGCGGCGCTGGTGCTGTACCTCGTCGGCTTGGCGCTGCTTTGCCTGCGCTGGCACGCGCTGGTGCTGGTGGCGCGGGGAACGTCGGCGGTCTTTCCGGCGGCGGAAGCGTTTTTGACGTCGGTGGTCGTCAACTACGCCGCGCCGATCGGATTGGCGGTCCCGGCCCGGGCCGCGCTGACCAAACGCGCCCTCGGCTTGACCGCGACCGAGACCGGCGCGATCGCGGTCTGGGAGGTCGCGGTCGACGTCCTGGTGCTGGGCCTGATCGGCGCCGGGTGGGTGATCGGCGGCGCGGCGGCGCGGAGCGCCGTGGCCGACCTGGCGGCGGACGCGCGGTGGGGGCTGCTCCTCGGCGGGATGGTCGCGGTGGCGGGCGTCGTCGCTGTGGTGGTGGTCGCCCGTCGCCGCCCTGACCTCCGGCGGCGGCTGGGCCGGGCCGGAACCGGGCTGACCGGCGGGCCGCGGCGGCGCCCGGGCGCCGCCGCGTTGGCGATCGGGATCACGGTCGCCTACTGGTTGATCCAGGGCGTGGTGCTCGGGTTGTTGTTGGACGCGCTGGGGGTGGCCGCCGGTGTTGGACTGGTGCTGGGGTTGATCGGGCTACCGGTCCTGGTCGGGATGCTGAGTCCGATCCCCGGCGGCGCCGGGGTGCGCGAGGCGTTGATGGTCGCCGTGGCGCGGGCGGAAGGGGCGGACACGGCGGCGGTCCTGGTGGCGGCGGTGACGTACCGGGTCGCGCTCTTCGCCGCCGTGCCGATCCTGTATGCTGGCGCCCGCGCGGGACTAATTTTGACCGCGAAGCACGGTCCAGGCGTGGTGCGCGACGACGGATCGCCGGTGGAGGGTCGAACACGGTGACGGAGCGACGAGCGGGGTCCGGAACGGCGGTGCTGGCACCGGTGCCGGGCGCGACGCCCGCCCTCGACACCAGCAACTATCGCAAGCACACCAGCGCCAACCCGCTCCAGCGCCGCCTGATCGACCGCTTCCACCGCACCATCGCCGCCCGGGTGGGAGAACTGGCCCCGGTCTCGTTCCTGGACGCGGGCTGCGGCGAAGGGTTCGTCGCCGAGCTGCTGCGCCGCACCATGCCCGGACTGGCCTTGACCGGCTTCGATTTCAACCCCGCCGCGACCCGCCTCGCCGCCGCCGCCAACCCCGGGACCGGGTTCCTGACCGCCAGCGTCTTCGAGTTGCCATTCCGCGACGACGCCTTCGATGTCGTCGGTTGCTTCGAGGTGCTGGAACACCAGACCGACCCGGCGGCGGCGCTGCGGGAGTTGGCGCGGGTGGCGGGACGGGCCGTGGTCCTCAGCGTTCCCCACGAGCCGTTCTTCTCCCTGGCCAACGCGGCTCGGGGCAAGAACTGGAACATCCGCCCCCGCGGCAGCGACCCGGACCACAAGCAGTTCTGGTCGCGCGCCGCCTTCGGCCGCTTCGTCGGCGAGCAGTTGGACGTGGTCTGGCTCGGCGGGTCGTTCCCCTGGACGATCTGCGTGGCGACGGTGCGACGGAGGGGCTAGTCCCCGTCCCCCAGCCCCCTGACGCGCTACACTACCCACAACAGACACCGCCGTGCCGACGGCGGCGGCGCCGGTCCAACGACGGGCGGGCGCGAGGGGTCGTTTCATGCGACTGCGTTTTGGGCCGGTCCGGATTTGTCCGACCTGTGCCAAGGTCAACCGCGCCACCAACGGGTTCTGCCCCGATTGCGGCGCGAGCCTGGCGGGCGTGCCAATTCTGGACCAGGGACTCGGGCGGACGACGGCCACGGTCGCGCCACAGGCCGCCTTTTTCAGCGTTCCCGCGTACCTCCATGTCGATGCCGTGGCCGCCCGGCGGGCGCGCCGCCCGCCCGCCGAAGCCGGCGGCGGCGGCGGGTTTGTCTGGGTCGGGTCGTTGACTCTGGGCGGGTCGCTGATTGGCTCGACCGACGCGCCGTGGGCGCGTGTGGCCTGGGCGACCGGCATCCTGCTGGCGATCGCCGGTTACTGGAAGATGCGCCACGACCTGGCGACCCTGGAGCGGGTCGGACTGATGACCGCTGGGGTCGCGGCGGCGATCCTCGGCGTCGTCGGCGGGCAGTTGATCGCCTCCAACGACCTGCCCAGCGACCGGCGGGCGGCGCTGGTGGCGCCACCGACGGTGGCTGCTGATTGGGGCGAAACGGCCACTGCCCAGGCCGCGGTGGGGACCGCGGAGGGCGACACGACCCGGTCCAGCGTGACCATGTTCCGCGGCGGTCCGGCTCGGACCGGGGTCCACGCCGGGCCGGGACCGGCCGGCGGTCCGGCGCTGGCCTGGAAACTCGACACCGCGGGCGAGGTTTACTCGTCCCCGGCGGTGGCGGACGGGGTCGCCTACCTCGGCACCAAAAGCGGTTTCCTCTACGCCGTCGACGTGGCCACCGGCGGCGAGCGGTGGCGTGCCGATTTGGGCGACTCGATCATCCGCTCGTCTCCCGCCGTGGTCGACCGCACTGTCTACGTTGGGGCGGGGTTCGCCCTGGTGGCGTTGGACGCCGAGACCGGGGAGGAGCGGTGGAGGTACGCCACCCGCTACGCCGGTCAGTCCTCGCCGGTGGTGGTCGACGGCACCGTCTTCGTTGGCAGCCAGGAGCAGATTATTTACGCCGTCGATGCCCGCACCGGCGAGAAGCGGTGGGAGTACGCGGCCGGCGGCGTGGTCTTCTCCTCGCCGGCGGTGGCCGGCGGGGCCTTGTACTTCGGCGGCGACGACGGGCAACTGTACTGTTTGGACGCCGCGTCGGGGCGGTTCAAGTGGAAGTTCGCCACCGGCGGCGCGGTCTACGCCTCGCCGGCGGTGGATGGCGGCGTGGTCTACGTCACGGCGACCAGCCGCTTCCTCTACGCCCTGGACGCCGCCAGCGGCCAAGAGCGATGGCGCTTCGGCGTGGGCGGCGAGGCCTCACCGGCGGTCGCCGACGGCGTGATCTTCGTCGGCGCCGACGACGGCGGCCTCTACGCGATCGACGCCGAAACCCACGAACCGCGATGGTTGGTGGCGACCGGCAAACCGATCCGCGCGTCTCCGGTGATCGCCGGCGACACCGTCTATGTCGGCAGCGGCAGCGTCCTCTACGCCGTCGACCGCGCCGACGGCGCCAAGCGCTGGACCTACGCCGCGGGCGATGACCTGATCTCTTCCCCGACCGTGGTCGACGGCCTCGTCCTCGCGGGTGGCCGGGACGGCTTCCTCTACGCCGTCGGCGGCGACGGGATCGCCGCTCCGCCGGCGCCGTAGCGACCGTGCCGGGTGTGTACGGGGTCGCGGGGTGGGCGTTGAGGAGGCGCAACCGTTCTCGGGTCCCTTAACCGCCGTCCGGAGCGACGTTCCTCGTCCTCCAGGCGTACGTGCGCCGCCCTCACCACCGATTCGGGGTCTCGGAACGGGCCTTCGGCAATTCGCTCTTGGCCCAGGGCTTCGAGGTCGGGCGGCAGCCTGACCGTCATCGGACGTGCTTCTGAATATGGGGCCGGGGCATCGCCCGCGCATAGCGGACCGACGGCGCGGGCACCGGAGCCTACCCCGTGTTTTTGAGACCCCCGGCGATGCCGTTGATCGTCATCAGGATGGCGCGGACCAATTCGTCGGAGCGTTCGTGGGGGATCCCGTCGGCGCCGGCGGTCGGTTCGGCGCGGAGGCGGCGCAGCAGGTCGATCTGGACAAAGGAGAGGGGGTCCACGTAGGGGTTGCGGCGGCGGATCGAGCGCTGGAGGACCGGTTCGCGGTCCAGCAGGTGTTCCTGGCCGGTGATCGCCAGCAGCAGCTCGCGGGTGGTCTCGAACTCGCGCTGGATCAGGGTCCAGATCCGGTCCCGCAGGTCGTGGGGTTCGACCAGGGCGACGTAGCGCTTGGCGATCCGCAGGTCGGCCTTGGCCAGGGCGAGTTCGGCGTTGGCAAGGAGGGCGGCGAAAAACGGCCAGTCGCGGTCCATCTCTTGAAGAAGGTGGAGGCCGTAGGCGTCCCGGCCACCGGCCAGGGCGGAGCCGAGACCGTACCAGCCGGGCAGCAGCAGCCGGACCTGGGTCCAGGAGAAGACCCAGGGGATGGCGCGCAGGTCCTCGACCCGGGTCGAACTCGTGCGGCGGGCGGGTCGGGAGCCGAGGCGGAGGCCGGACATCTCCTCGATCGGGGTCGCCTGGTGGAAGAAGGCGACGAAATCCGGGTCGCCGTAGACCAAGTCGCGGTAGACGCTCGCCGAGCGGTCGGCCATCGCGTCCATCGCCGCGCGGAACCGGGCCAGGCGCTCCGGGTCCGGTTGGGGGAGGGCGCCGACGGTGCTGACGAGGACGGCGCCGGTGACGAGCTCCAGCTCGCGGTGGGCGATCTCCGGCAGCGAGTAGCGAGCAGAGACCACCTCCCCCTGCTCGGTCAGCTTGATGCTGCCGCTGAGTGTCCCCTCGGGGAGGGCCAGGATCGCGGTGTTGGTCGGGCCGCCGCCGCGCCCGATCGAGCCGCCCCGTCCGTGGAAGAAGGTGCAGGGCGTCCCCGACGCGGCGAAGCTGGCCGCCAGCCGAGTCTGCGCGTCGTAGAGCGCCCAGC
>CADCWE010000085.1:0-7841 GCA_902806325.1 uncultured Thermomicrobiales bacterium
CGCCCCTGGCCGGATCATGGGTACCGACGGGAGAACGGATGGCGCGGCCAGACAGGCGCCGCGGCCGGACCCCGGAGGAGACCCAGCCGATGACCGCCACGACTTCCCGCTCCACCCGCCGCCGCTTCGCCGGCACCCTTGGACTGCTCGGCGCCGGCGGCATCGGCGCCGCCCTGGCGCCGGACGGGGTGCGGATCGAGCGCGCGCCCGCCGCCGACGCCGCGCCGGACCACGGGCACGCCCCCGGCGCGGCGGTCGACCGGCAGCAGACCACGACCGAGCCGAACGCCGACGAGATGGACGCCCTGCACGAGGCGGGCGTGATGAGCTTTCCCGCCCCGACCGCCGGCCTGGGCGGGCAACCGCTGGCGTTCGAGCTGGACGGGGACGTCAAGGTCTTCCGGTTGACCTGCCAAGTCGTGCAGTGGGAGGTCACGCCCGGCAAGTGGGTCGAGGCCTGGACCTACAACGGCGTCACGCCGGGGCCGGAGATCCGCGTCACCGAGGGCGACAAGGTCCGGATCCACGTCTTCAACGAGCTGCCGCAAAGCACCGCCGTCCACTGGCACGGTCTGGTGGTGCCGAACAACCAGGACGGGGTCCCGTTCCTCACCCAGCCGCCGGTCAAGCCGGGCGGCGCCTGGACCTACGAGTTCCAGATCCGCGACGGCAACGCCGGCACCCACATGTACCACTCCCACCACAACGCCGCCTTCCAGGTCACCAAGGGGATGCTGGGGGCCTTCATCGTCGAGCCGAAGGACCCCGCCAGCCGCCCGGCATTCGACCGCGAGTACACCATCGTCCTCAACGACGGCCCGCTCGGCGCCTACAGCCTGAACGGCAAGGGGTTCCCGGCGACCAGGCCGTTCGCGGCCAAGCGGGGCGAGAAGGTGCTGTTCCGCTACATGAACGAGGGGCTGATGATCCACCCGATGCACCTGCACGGGATGCCGATGCTGGTCACCGCCCAGGACGGGTACCTGCTGCCCCAGCCGTACATGTGCGACACCCTCAACATCGCCCCCGGTCAGCGCTTCGAGGTGATCGTCGAGGCGACCGAACCCGGCGTCTGGGCCTTCCACTGCCACATCCTCAACCACGCCGAGAGCGAGCACGGGATGTTCGGGATGGTCACCGCGCTGATCGTCGAGGAGTAAACGGATCGAAACTCCCGATCCTCGTGGGCCGACGGACCCGGCCGTCGGCAAGAACCGTGGCGCGCCGGTGCGGGACCCCGGCGCCGACGAGACCGGGCGGCGGCGGCGAAGGCCAAGCCCCGCCCCCGGCTCCGCCCGAGCCACACCAAGGGTCTCGACCGACCGGGCGCAGGCGCCCACGAAACAACGACGAAAGGACACGGGCAAGCCATGAACGTTCGAACCACGATCGCGCGCACCTCGCCGCTGGTGATCGCCGCGCTGATGCTCGTCGCGGGGGCGGCGACCGGCCGCGCCGACGCCGGGTCGCACGCCACCGCCACGATCGTCGACCAGGGCGGGACCGCGATCGGCACCGCCACCTTCTTCGAGAACCCCGCCGGCCGCGTCGTCGTCGGCGTCGATGTCGAGGGCTTGTCCCCCGGCGAGCACGGGATGCACCTGCACACGACCGGCGCCTGCATCGCCGGCGCGTCCCCGGCCTTCGCCTCGGCCGGCGGCCACTTCAACCCGACCGGCGGGGTTCACGGGGCGCACGCCGGGGACCTCGGCAACCTCTCGGTCAACCCCCAAGGCAATGCCCGAACCCAGTTCGAGACCGCCCAATTCACGCTGTCCCCCGGCCTGTCCTCCTTGCTCGACGGCGACGGCAGCGCCCTGGTCATCCACCGCGATCCCGACGACGGGGTCACCGACCCCGCCGGCAACAGCGGCCCCCGGGTCGCCTGCGGCGCACTCGTCGCGGGGTAGGACGAACGGAATCAGACCGCAGACGGCAGACGGCACGAGCCCGATCGAGCGATCGGCGCGCGAACGGATAGCACGGAGACGGACAGCCATGAACGGGGCCAAGACGCGGATGTACTCGAGGCGAGACGCGGTGGCGACGCTCGCCGCCGGAGCGGCGGGGATCGCGGCGCTCGGGGCCGGCGCGCGGTTGGTTGGAGCCGGGGGCAGCGATGGAGGGGCGGCGCGGCGCGCGCTGGGCCAGGACGGGACGCCGACGACCGCCGCGCCGACGGGACCCTACACCCTGCCGCCGCTCCCCTACGACGTCGCGGCGCTGGAGCCGCACATCGACACGCTGACGATGCGGATCCACCACGACCGGCACCACCAGACCTACGTCGACAACCTGAACAAGGCGGTCGCCGACCTTCCCGACCTCGCGGCGCTGGACCCGGTGACCTTGATCCAACGCCTGGACCGGGTGCCCGAGGAGAAGCGGGCCGCGGTCCGCAACAACGGCGGTGGCCACGCCAACCACGCGCTGTTCTGGGAGATCATAGGACCCGGCGGCGGCGGGGAGCCGACCGGCGCGGTCGGGGACGCGATCGCGGCCGCCTTCGGCGGGTTCGCGGCGCTGCGGGAGGCGGTCGAGGCCGCCGGCCTGGCCCGCTTCGGCTCCGGCTGGGCCTGGCTGATCGTCGGCGCGGACGGCAAGCTCGCCGTCACCAGCACCCCGAACCAGGACAACCCCCTGATGGCCGGGGTCGCGGACGTCCCCGGCACGCCGGTCCTGGGGGTCGACGTCTGGGAGCACGCCTACTACCTGAAGTACCAGAACAAGCGCAAGGACTACCTCGCCGCCTGGTGGAACACCGTCAACTGGGACGCCGTCAACGAGCGCTTCGCCGCCGCCCAAGGGGGCTGATCGGCCCGGGGCACCGCGGGCGGAACGGGGCGGACCGAGCGGTCCGCCCCGTGCCCGCTCCCGTCTCCTGGTCGTTGGGACCCGGCCGACGCCGCGAGCCGGCTGCCGCTCGGGCGGTGCGGGGCGATGCTCGGCCGGTCGGCGACGGACGCAGGATGGACCGGGGCGGCCGCGCCGACCCGAACCGACCCGCAGCCCATCGGCCGCCGGGCGTGGTAGATTCCGCCGCGTGGATGACCAAACGGAGCCGATGGGCGACCCCGTGGCGGTCGCCCCGGACACGACGCCAGGCAACGGCGGCACGGCGCCCGGGGATGCCCCGCCGCGCCGGCGTCTCGGGGACGAACCCGCGGACCCGCGCCGCCACGACCGTGCCCTCATCGCCGCCTACGAGGCGGCGCTGGCGGTGGCCTCGGAACTGGACCTCGAGGCGGTGCTGCAACGGATCGTCGACCTGGCGCGGTCGGTGGTCCCGGCCCGCTACGCCGCCCTCGGCGTCGCCGACGCGCGGGGCGCGCTGGTCCAGTTCGTGACCGCCGGCCTGGACGCCGCCGAGCGGGCGGCGATCGGTCCGCTGCCGAAAGGCCACGGGCTGCTGGGGGAGCTGATCCGGGACGGGGAACCGCTCCTGATCTCGGACATCGCCGCGGACCCGCGCTCGGTCGGGTTCCCGCCCAACCACCCCCCGATGCGCTCGTTGCTCGGGGTGCCGATCCGGCTCCGGGAGCGCGTGCTGGGCAACCTTTACCTGTGCGAGCGGAACGACGGGGCGCCGTTCACGTCGGACGACCTGACCGTGGTCCAAACCCTGGCCCTGCACGCGGCGGCGGCGATCGACCGCGCCCACCTCTATCGTCAGGTCGAGCAGGGCCGGGCGCGGGCCGAGGAGCAGCGGGACCACCTGCGCGTGATCCTGGACAGTTTGCCCTCCGGGGTCTTGATCCAAACCGGGGAGGACGAGGCGGTCGAATTGGCGAACGCCGCGGCGGTGGCGCTGCTGCTGGGTCCGGACGCGCCGGCGGGCGCCTTGCCGCGCGACGGCCGGGACTACGGGCTGCGGCAAGCGGACGGCGCGCCGTTGGCGCCGGAAGCGCGGCCGGGTCGGCGCGCCCTGGGAGGGGAAACGGTACGCAACCAGCAGGTGGTCCTGGAGCGGGCCGGTGGGGAGCGGGTGCCGGTGTTGGCTCAAGCCGCCCCGCTCCACGATGCGACCGGCTCGGTGGGGGGGGCCGTGGTGGTGATCCAGGACGTGACCCGGCTGCGGGAAGCCGAGCAGCTCAAGGACGATTTCTTGTCCCTGATCTCGCACGAGTTCCGCACGCCGTTGACGGCGATCCACGGCGGCGCCCACCTGCTCGCCCGCCAGGGGGGCGACCTCGACGACGCGACGCGGGACGAACTCCTGACCGACATCGTCGCCGAGAGCGGTCGCCTCGACCGGATGCTGACCAACCTGCTGGAACTGACGGCGATCCTGGCAGGTCGCCTGGTCGCGGCGACCGAGCCGGTGCTGCTGGAACCGCTGGCGCGGGAGGTCGCGGCGGAGGTCGCGGCGCGGGCGCCGGGTCACCGCTTCGTCGTCGCGCCGGCGCCGGGGCTGCCCCCGGCCGAAGGCGACCCGGCGCTGCTGGCCCAGGTGCTGCGCAACCTCTACGAGAACGCCGTCAAGTACGCCCCGGACGGCGGCGAGGTCCGGACGGCGGCGACCACCGACGGTCAGACCGTGACCCTGCGCGTGACCGACCAGGGCATCGGCATCGCCCCGGAGCACGTCGGGGCCGTCTTCGAGCGCTTCCGCCGCGTCGGCGGCGACCCGACGGTGCGCGGGATGGGCCTCGGGTTGTACCTCAGCCGCCACCTGGTCGAAGCCCAGGGCGGCGCCATCGCCGCCGCATCCCCGGGTATCGGGCGCGGAGCCACCTTCGCCGTGACGCTGCCCGTGGCCCGCGGCTGGGACCCGGACGGGGCCAAGGAGTGATCGCCCGATGCGCCGGCACCTGATCCTGGTCGTCGACGACGAGCCGCCGATCGTGCGCCTGGTCCGGGCCACGCTGCAATCGGCCGGGTACGCCGTGGCGACCGCGGCCCGCGGCGAGGAAGCGCTGGCGCTGGTCGAGGCCGAGCGGCCGGACCTGGTCGTGCTGGACCTGATGATGCCGGGGATGGACGGGTTCGAGACCCTGCGCCGGATCCGCGCCGCCCACCCGGTGCCGGTGATCATGCTGACCGCCCGCGCCGGCGACGCCGACAAGCTGAAGGGCCTCCAAGGCGGCGCCGACGACTACGTGACCAAGCCGTTCAACCCCGACGAGCTGGCGGCCCGGGTGGCGGCCGTGCTGCGGCGGACCACCGGCGTCGCGCCCGCCGGGGGACGGACGCTGCTCCGCTACCCCGGCCTCGAGGTGGACCTGGAGCGCCGCCGGATCGCCGTCAACGGCGAGGAGGTGCGCCTGAGCAAGACCGAATGGGCCTTGTTCGAGCAGTTGGCGGGCAACGTCGGCCGGGTGATGCTGCACGGCGAACTCTTGAGCCGGATCTGGGGGCCGGAGTTCCGCGACGAGGCCCACTACCTGCGGACCTGGGTCAGCCGCCTCCGCGCCAAGCTGGAAGCGGACCCCGCCCACCCTGCCCCAATCACCACCTTCCCCGGCATCGGCTACCGGCTGGAAGCGCCGCCGGAGGGGTAGGACCGCTCTGCTCCCGGTCCAATGGCATACTTGGCGCCGAAGAGCGACGAAAAACGGGAACGCAAGAAGGAGCAACCACGACCGTATGGAAGGCCAGCAGGGGATTGCGGCGGGGCCGAACCCGTTTTGCGACGTCGGGCGGACGCACCCGCGGGACCGGCACCGGATGCGCCCGGTGGCGGACCAGCCGGGGGTCTGGGGCTGCGACCGGCACGACCTCTTCGCCCGCGTGATCCCCAAGGAGGACGCCGCTTCCCTGGAGCGCGGCGACCCGTTCCCGTTGCCGGAGGGCGGGGAGGCCACCGTCGTCCGCGCCGGGGACGAGCGGCAGGGCGGCGTGTTGCTGTACTACCGGACGTGAGCGGAGACGGGAAGTCGGGAAGTCGGGAAGTCGGGCAGCCGGGAGGGACGTCGTTCGACTCCCCGTCTCCGCATCTCCCCGTCTCCGTCGTCGGGCGGCCTCCGCTGCGGTTCGGGGTGGTCACGGGGCAGGCCCAGCTGTCGTGGGATGACCTGCTGGCGCAGTGGCGATTGGCCGAGGAGCTGGGGTTCGATTCGGCCTGGCTGTTCGACCACGTGACGGCGCTCTACGGCGACCCGGACGGGCCGTGCCTGGAAGCATCGACCCTGCTGGCGGCGCTGGCGCGGGAAACGTCGCGGATCCGGATCGGCGTCCTGGTCTACGGCAACACCCACCGCCACCCGTCGTTGCTGGCCAAGGAGCTGGTGACGCTGGACCACGTCTCCGGCGGGCGGCTGGAGTTCGGGATCGGCACCGGCTGGAACGAGCGCGAGCACGACGCCTACGGCTGGCCCTTTCCGAGCGCCGGCGACCGGGTGGCGATGCTGGACGAATCCCTGGCCGTCATCCGGAGCCTCTTCTCCGAGCGGCGGACGAGTTTCGACGGCCGGTTCTACCGCCTGCACGACGCCCCGTTCGCGCCGAAACCGGTCCAGGCGCGGATCCCGATCACCGTCGGCGGCAAGCGCCCAAAGCTGCTCCAGGTGGTGGCCCGCCACGCCGACCGCTGGGACTCCGGCGGCACCCCGGAGGAGATCGCCGAGCGGGGAGTCCAGCTCGACGAGTGCTGCCGCGAGATCGGCCGCGACCCGGCCGGGATCGCCCGCTCCGTTTCCCTCGGCGCCGACCGGCTGGAGGACCCGGACGGCTTTGCCGCCCTGGTCCGCCGCTACCGGGCGGTCGGGGTCAGCCAGTTCCTGTTCGACTTCCCGCTCGGCGAAACCGGGCAGGCGGCGGCGGCGCGGGTGGCGCGAGAGGTAATCCCGGCGGTGCGGGCCGAGGCGACGGACGAGGACTGAGGACCGAGACGGTCCGGGCATTGGGGGGGCGGATGACGGCGGCGATCGAGTTGGTGACGTTTGATTTGTACGACACGTTGATCGAGCTGAAACCGCCGCGGTGGGAGCGGTTGGCGGTGGTCTGCGAGCGACAGGGGATCGCGGCGGACGGGGACCGGCTGCGGGCGGCGGACCTGGTCGCCGAAGAGTTCTACACCGAGGAGAACACGATCCGGCCGATCCGGGACCGCACGGTCGAGGAGCGGACCGGATTCCGCTTCACCTACATGCAGCGCTTCCTGGAAGCGGCCGGGTTGCCCCACGACGAGGCGACGACGTCGGAGGTCCAGAACGGCTACCGGGCCGAGTTCGAGGCCGACGCCGACGGCGGCAACTACGCGGTCTTTTCCGACGCGATGCCGGCCCTGGTCCGGCTGCGCGAGGCCGGGATCAAGCGCGCCCTGATCTCCAACGCCGACGCCGACGTGACCGCGCTCTGCACCCGCCTCGCGTTCGCCCACGAGTTCGACCTGATCGTCACCTCCGCCCTGGTCGGCTGGGAAAAGCCGGACCCGCGCACCTTCCGCGCCGCATTGGATCCGCTGGGGGTGGCGCCGGAGGCGGCGCTGCACGTCGGTGACCAGGGGCGCTCGGACGTGGTCGGCGCGCTCGGGGTCGGGATGCGGGCGGCGCTGCTGGACCGCTACCAGCGGCACGCGCCGGGGGCGTACGGGGTGCCGCACGTCGGGGGGCTGGCGGAGTTGGTGGATTTGGCATTGGCAGGTCGGGTGGCCCGGTAACGGTCCAGGTTCACCGTTTCTGCTGCGTTCGCTCGGCGCGCGGTCTCGCATCGACGGAGATCCATGACTCGTGCCGCAGTTCCACGACTTCGGCAACGCGAGCGAAGTCGCCGTCGGCGGAGACCACCGAGAGTTCGTTTCTGAGGGCGATCGCGGCAATCTAGAGGTCGTTGTCGGCGAACCCGAGTTGCCCAACGGACGCATGACGACGGTTGGCCTTCTCTCGAGGCCCCCAGCGACG
>CADCWE010000085.1:7851-16367 GCA_902806325.1 uncultured Thermomicrobiales bacterium
GACGATGACACACGTTGCGAGTTCGTTGGCTCGACGTGCCGCAACTTGACGAAGTATTGTGGCATCGGCTTGGATGATGCGCGAGCAATGGTTGGTATCCAGCAGATACAAGGCTGCCGACCCTAGAACGTGGCTTGGCTCCTGGTCGCGATGACCTCAGCCAACCGCTCTTCCAAGTCGTCGCCGGTCCAGGTACCGGCGAAGGCGAGGAGGTCGGCTCCGGTCGAAGGACGTTTGTCTGGCCGGAGCAGGGTTGATGGCCGTGCGGCTGGGTCGCGATGGAGCGGCGGGCCGGCGGCATTGGTGTCGGTGTCCATTGACTGATCGATGGCGGTCACCGCGGTCATGACATCGCCCTCCCCTGGTGACGCAAGCTCACGACATCGGCAACGGTACCAAGATTCGTGGTGGGATTGCCCAGAGCGCTTCCCACGCTTGCGCCAATCCTGCCATGCGCCGGGCGTTTACGCCGCCGGCAGATCCGTCACCGGCAGCCGCGCCGACCAGATCCGCTGCAACCCGGTCCGCGGGTCGTTCCAGAACGGGATCGCGACGCCACCGGCGATCGCCAGGCCCTGGTAGTCGCCGAAGAAGAGGGCGCCGGAGCCGTCGGTCGGTGCGGCCAGGCTGGGGTCGAAGCGCTGGGTGGAGGCGCGGACGGGCGGGCCGAAGCTGGCGCCGTCGTCGGCGGAGCGGGCGAGGACGAGGTCGGCGAGGCGGTTGTCGGGGTCGGACGCGCGGTCGAACCAGGCGAGGACGACCTCCCCTCCGGCGGCGGCGAGGACCGGTTGGAACTGGTCCCCGCCGGTTTCGGCGTGGACGCGCGCGGGGTCGGCGAAGGAGCGGCCGTCGTCGGTCGAGCGGGTCAGCCAGACGTCGGCGTCGCCGCCGCGGGCGTCGTTCCAGGCCAGGAGCAGGGTGCCGGTCTCGGGCATGATCGCGAGTTGGGCCAGCGTCACGGCGCGAAACCCGCCTTCGAGGACGAAGGGCATCATCGGGACGTCGGCGGCGACGACCGGGGCGGCGAAGGTGGCGCCGCCGTCGCGGGAGACGAGCAGCTCGAAGCGGACCCGGATCTCGCCTTCGCCGGTCCCCGGCGGCGCACTCTCGGACTCGGTCTCCGGGTCGGTCTCGGGCGTGGCCTGGACGCCGCCTTCCGAGAACCGTTCGCCGATCCAGATCGGGGCGACGACGTAGACGGTGCCGTCCGGGCCGACCGCGACCTGGGCCCCGGCGCAGGCGTCGGCGAGGCACTGGCGGGGCCGGAACGAGGCGCCGCCGTCGGTCGAGCGGGCGAGGAAGGTGACGCAGCGGTCCTGCCAGACGACGTAGACGGTGCCCCGGTGCGGCCCGTCCGAGGTGTCGACGGCCAGCCAGGCTTTGTCGTTGGTGGTGCCGACGTCGGCCGCGACCGGGGGGCCGAAGGTCGCGCCGCCGTCGCCGGAGCGGTAGACGAAGACGCCCCAATCGCTCGGCGCGTCGCGGACGGCGATCACGGAGACGAAGACCGCGCCGTCCGGGCCAAAGGCCACCACCGGGTCGCTGGTCCGGCCGAATCCGGACAGGCCGCGCAGGATCCCGCCCTCGCGCCAGGTTTGTCCGCCGTCGGCGGAGGCGAAGGTGCCGACCCGGAACCGATAGCGGGCGTTGTCGTGGAAGAACTTGGCCGCGCCGACGAGGCGGGCCGGGTCCTCCGGGTCGACGGCGACGTGCGGTTCGCTGTAGGCCGAGAACGGCCCGCCGCTGACCGGCACGTTCGGCGGGCCGGGCGGCCGGTCGGCGCGGACGATCCGGACCGCGTCGAGCCAGAAGGCGGTCGTCGCCTCGTCGTCGTCGGTCGCGGCGGCGAAGGTCAGGGTCAGCGGTTCCCCGGCGGCGGCGGCCTCGCCCGCGAGCGCGGTGACGTCCATCTGGTGGGCGACGTAGCTCAGCCTGGTGGCTTCGTCGCAGGTCCGGCCGACCGCGTTGGGCGGGGCATCGCCGGCGGCGAGGAGGACGGCGATGGCGTCCTGGCAGGCGCCGCCGGGCGGTTCGGCGGTCTCGATCCGGAGGCGGAAGTCGAGGAGCAGGGCGCCGCCGTCGGCGGGCGGCGGTCGGAACGTCTGGGAGAGCCGCTGGTCGCAGCCGGGAACGCCGCAGAGGCGGGCGGCGGTGGCGCCGGCGAAGGCGCCGCGATCGGTGCGGAAGGGTCGGCCTTTCCGGCCCGCCAGGCGCCAGGCCGCGTCGTCGGTCTCGAAGCCGCCGTCGCGGAGGGCGCGGGTGTCGGTTTCGACGGGTTGGCCGCGTTCCAAGGGCGGCGGTTGGGGCATCGCCCGACCGGCGGCGGCGACGGCCGGGAGCAGGAAAATCAGGGCGCAGGCCGCGGCGAGGAACCGCGATCGGGCCGGTTCGCGCCGCGTCATGCCGCCGCCTCCACGGATCGTGTCAGGTCAATCCCGCCCACAGGTCCGACTCGTCCGGCAGGGCGGTCCCCGGCATGGGCGGGGGGTGGATGCGGCGAAAATGGTCGGTGGCGAACAGCGGGCGCATCGCCGCTTCCGGCAAGACGGCGAAGGGGTGGGCGGCGCCGTACTGGGTGCGGTGGGCGAGCAGGGACGCGCGCCGTGTGTCCCAGAAGCGATCGGCCGGGACCGCGGTGGTGATGACCTCGTCCGGCGTGCCGATCTCGGCGTCGGCGATGGTTTGGACATCGCCGAAGCCGAGCGCGGGGAAGCCGTGGGCGACGAACGCCGCGTCCATCGCCGGGAAGATCGAGCGGGGGTAGGCGGTGGCGTAGAGCTTGGCGACCCGGTGCGGCGCCCCCAGGTCCGGCGCGAATGCCGGGTCGGCGGCGCGGTCGAAGGCGGCGACGGTCGCCCGGTGGATGGCGATGTGGTCCGGGTGGCCGTAGCCGCCGTTGGCGTCGAAGGTGATGACCACCCGGGGCCTCAGCCGCCGGATCGCCTCGACCACGGCGCGGGTCAACGCGTCCGGCTCGACCAGGGTCAGGCCGCCGTCGGGATAATCGAGGAACTCCGGTTCGGTCAGCCCGAGGATGCGGCAGGCGGCCCGCATCTCCTCCTCCCGGACCGCGCCGAGCGATTCCGGCGTCGCCAGGGCGGGGTCGCTGATCTCCCCGGCGTCCCCCCGCGTCGCGCACAAGACGTGGACCGCCACGCCCCGCTCGACGCAGGCCAGCAACGCCCCGGATGTCCCGAACTGCTCGTCGTCCGGGTGTGCGAACACCGCCAGCAGCGTTTCCACGGAGCCTCCTGTGACGAGTCGGGGAGCCGGGGGGTCGGGGGGTCGAATCGGTGACGCTGGCGAGCGGCTGGTTCGTCCCTCCAGTCTACCCGTCTCCTCTTCTTCCCGTCTCCCCGACTTCCCGACTTCCCGGTTGGCAAGCCGGACGCCCGTGGTAGAATCCCGACGAGCCTGCGGCGCCATAGCCAAGCGGTAAGGCACGGGTCTGCAAAACCCTGATCGGCGGTTCGAATCCGCCTGGCGCCTCCATCCGGCACCCCTCGGGGGTGCCGCCTTCGCTTAACCGACCCCGCGACCGTGGGCCTTCGCCCCGGTCGCCCCCGGCGAGGAGCGAGGGATGCCCCACCAGACCGAGCTGGTCGCCACCATCGCCATCGGGTTGTCGGCCGCGTTTGCGGGCGGGATGCTGGCGCGGCGCCTCCGGCTGCCCCTCATCGCCGGCTACCTCCTGGCCGGGGTCGCGGTCGGGCCGTTTACGCCCGGCTTCGTCGCCGACGCCGAACTGGCGCCGCAGTTGGCCGAGATCGGCGTCATCCTGCTGATGTTCGGCGTCGGGATCCACTTCTCGGTCGCCGACCTGATCGCGGTGCGACGGACGGCCGTGCCCGGCGCGGTGGGCCAGGTCGCGCTCGGGACCGCGCTCGGCGTCGGGTTGGCGTCCTGGTGGGGGTGGGGATTCGGGGCCGGGATCGTGCTCGGGTTGGCGCTCTCGATCGCCAGCACGGTGGTCCTGGTGCGGACCTTGACCGAGCGCGGCATCCTCGACGCCGCCTCCGGCCAGGCGGCGATGGGTTGGCTGGTGGTCCAGGACCTGATCGTGGTGATCGCCCTGGTGCTGGTCCCGACGCTGGCCGAACCGCTCGGCGGGGTGGCGCCGGACGGGGCCGGCGGCGGGGTCTTGGGCACCCTGGTCGTGACGCTGGGCAAGGTGGCGCTGTTCGTCGTCTTGATGCTGGTGCTTGGGGTGCGGGCGATCCCGTGGCTGCTGGAACAGGTGGAGCGGACCGGGTCGCGGGAACTCTTCATCCTCGGCACGTTGGCGGTGGCGCTGGGGATCGCCTACGGCGCGGCGGAGCTGTTCGGCGCCTCGTTCGCCCTGGGGGCGTTCTTGGCCGGGGTCGTGGCCAACGAGTCGAAGGTCAGCCAGCGGGCGGCCGAGCAGGCGCTGCCGCTCCAGGACGCCTTCGCGGTGCTGTTCTTCGTCTCGGTCGGGATGCTGATCGACCCGGCGTTCCTGCTCGACGACTGGGGTCGGTTGCTGGCGGTGGCCGCGGTCGTGATCGGCGGCAACGCGGTGGTCGCGTTCCTGCTCCTGCGCGGGTTGGGGGCGGAGATCGGGGTCGGGTTGACGGTCGCGGCCGGTTTGGCCCAGATTGGCGAGTTCTCGTTCATCCTGGCCGACGTCGGGGTCGGGCTGGATCTGCTGCCGGACGAAGGGCGGAACCTGATCCTGGCGGCGGCGCTGCTCTCGATCACGCTCAACCCCCTCCTGTTCCGCCTGATCGGGCCGTTGGATGCGCTCCTGCGGGGCGCCGGGGCGGGCGAGCGCACCCGGATCGAACCGGCCTAACCGACCCGAGGAGGACCACCGTGGCCGACGACGCGCCGCAGACGGACCCGCCTGCGGAGACGACGATCCGCTCCCGCGTCGGCTTCGGCGGGAGAATGTTGACCGTGCGGGTCGACGACGTGCGGCTGCCCTCCGGTCGCGAGAGCGGGCGCGAGGTGGTCGAGCATCCCGGCGCCGTGGCGATCGTCGCGGTGACCGACGACGCGCGGGTGCTGCTGGTTCGGCAGCACCGGCACGCGGTCGGCCGCGCCCTGCTCGAGATCCCGGCCGGCACCCGCGAACCCGGCGAAGACCCGGCGGCGACCGCCCGCCGGGAGCTGATCGAGGAGACGGGCTACGCCGCCGCCCAGCTGACGGTCCTGACCGAGTTCTTCGCATCTCCCGGTTACACGACCGAGCGCTTGTGGTTGTTCATGGCGACCGGATGCCGACCCGTTGCCGGGCAGCGCGACGCCGAGGAACCGGCGGCGCTGGAGCCGGTGCCGCTGGCCGATCTGGCGACCGTGTTGCCGGGGATCGAGGACGCGAAGACGCTGGTGGGATTGCTGTGGCTGATGCGCGGCGAATCCCCCTAACCCCCCAACCCCCTTTCCCCCGATCGCGGGTCCCCGAGTTCAGGCAGGGGGGAGCTGAGCGCGGTAACACCGGAAGCCCCCCTTCCCCCGGTCGCGAGGGGAAGGGGGTCGGGAGATTAGGGGGATGCTCACCCACCCCGGTACCGATCGCCCGCGCCCCCGGGCCGGAGGTGTGCCCGGGTTCCACCCGAAGGCCCCATACCGAACCTGGCGGGACTCCGGTACGCTGGCGATCAGGGTTCGACGCGATCGGAAAGGGCGGGAAGCCGACGATGGTGGTGGCGGGAACGATGCCGATCGCGAAACGGCGGCTACTGCTGGTCGAGAACCACCCGCTCTACCGCCGCAGGCTGCGCCGCCTGCTGGAGGAGACCGGGACCTACACCGTGGTCGCCGAGGCCGAGAACAGCCACCAGGCGATCCACCGGGCCGACATCCACGCCCACGACATCGTCCCGATCGACGTCCACCTGCCGGGCGTGACCGGGCTAACGCTGGCGCGCGTGCTGCGCAAGCAGCGCCCGACGGCGCAGCTGGTGGTGCTCTCGATGTACCTCGACGACACCCGGCGGTTCGACGCGATCCGGGCCGGGGCGGTCGCGTACCTGATCAAAGATCTTGGGGCCGATGCCCTGGTCGAGGCCCCGCGCCGGGTCGCCAGCGGCGAGAACCTGCTCAACCAACTGGTGGTTGGCCGGCCGCAGTTGGCGTGGCGGGTGCTCGACGAGTTCCGCGCCCTCTCCGGCGCGGTCCCGGGCCACGACGGCGCCGGCGCGCTCGGCGACCCGTTCCTGCTGCTCTCCTCGCGCGAGATCGAGGTGTTGGACTGCGTCGCCCAGGGCCTGTCCAACCGCGAGATCGCCGGCGAGCTGTTCGTCACCGAGCAAACGGTCAAGAACCACATGACCTCGGTGCTGCGCAAGCTCGACGTCAACGACCGGATCCAGGCCGTCCTCTACGGGGTCGAGCACGGCTGGATCGAACTCGGCCCCCAACCGTATGCCGCGACGGTGGCGGCGACGGACCGGCAATCGGCGTAAGGGGGGCGACGAACCCTCACCCCGGCGCCGGGCCGATTGGTTTCCCTACCCCCCGATGTCCCGCCGTAGATGCTTGCCCTCGAACCCGATCGCGTCCGCCCCGGCGTAGGCGCGCTCGCGGGCGGCGGCCAAGTCCGGGCCGCGGCCGACCACGGTCAGGACGCGCCCGCCGGTGGTGACGACGCCGCCGTCCGGGTCGCGGCGGGTGCCGGCGTGGAAGACGAGGATGTCCTCGGGGACGCGCTCCAGGCCGGCGATCGGGAGACCGGTCCGGTACGGGCCGGGATAGCCGCCGGCGGCGAGGACGACGCCGACCGAGGTTTCCCGCGCGGGGGGGGGAACGGGCGCGTCGCGGAGGGTCCCGGCGGCGACGGCGGCGAGGAGTTCGGCGAGGTCGGTTCCCGCATCGAGCAGGGGCAGGATGACCTGGGTCTCGGGGTCGCCGAAGCGGGCGTTAAACTCCAGGCACACCGGGCCGTCGGCGGTCAGCATCAACCCGGCGTAGAGGACGCCCCGGAACGGGGTGCCGCGGGCGGCGAGGGCGCGCACGGTCGGCGCCAGGATCGTGTCGTGGACCGTCGCCAGGAACCCCTCCGGCAGATCCGGCGGCGGGGCGAAGGCGCCCATGCCGCCGGTGTTGGGGCCGCGGTCGCGGTCGAAAACGCGCTTGTGGTCCCGCGCCGGCGGCAGGGGAACGATGGTCTCGCCGTCGGTCAGGGCAAGGACGGAGACCTCCCGGCCCTCCAAGAACTCTTCCAGGACCACGGTCCGGCCGGCGGGGCCGAGGGCGTCGTCTTCGAGCAGCGCGGTCAGGGCCATCGCCGCCTCGACCCGGGTCGCGGCGACGACCACCCCCTTGCCGGCGGCCAGGCCGTCGGCCTTGACTACCACCGGCGGGTCGAACCCCCCGAGCGCGGTCAGCCCGGCGACGAGGTCGCGGACCACGACCGCGCGCGCGGTCGGCACCCCGGCCTCGGCCATGATCTCCTTCGCCCAAGCCTTGCTGCCCTCGATCCGGGCCGCGGCGGCGGTCGGGCCGCAGACCGCCACCCCGGCCGCGGCCAAACGGTCCGCCAAGCCGGCGATCAGGGGTGCTTCCGGGCCAATCACGACCAGATCCGCGTTGCGCTCCAGGGCCGCGCCGGCGATGCCGTCCAAATCGGACCCGGGAACCGGGACCGTCTCGGCCAACTCCGCGGTGCCGGGGTTGCCGGGGGCGCAGAGCAGCGCCCCCACCCGCGAGCTTTGGGCCAGCTTCCAGAGCAGCGCGTGCTCCCGGCCGCCGCCGCCGACCACCAGGATGCGCATCCCCAACGGTTTCTCTCCGCCTCGACCCACTTGTCCGGCGGCCATCATACCCCGCGTCGTCGCGGGCGTAGGTCGTCGTCCCCGTCGCGTCCGTCATGGTTGTGCGCCGGCTCGCCGCATCATGGGCGTGCACGAAGTCGAGCGTGCCGTCGTCGGTGAGGTCGATCTCGGTGAGGCGGTTCCGGGCGTCGAAGACCCGGCGCGTGGTGACGCCGGTCGGGGCCAGGACGTGGGTCGGGTTGCCAACCGCATCGAACGTCGTGACGGTGGCGTTAGTCAGCGGATCGGTCGCCGTGGTCGGGCGATTGAGGGCGTCGAAGACGTGGGTCCTGGTGTGGGCGAACGGATAGGTGGCGGTGGTCCGGTTGCCCGATGGTTCGCGCCGGCACGCTCGGTCCGCCAGGCCGCACCGCGCGGCTATACTCCCCGGTCGAGCGCGCCAACGTCGCGTCCGCGAGGTACGCGGCCGGTGGGGGCGACGCGACGCCGAAGGAGCCGCACGATGGTCGATCTGCCGGCCGGGGATACCCGGATCTTCTTGTTCCACAGCGCCGACGCCGCCGCCGACCCCGGCGCGGCGATGGACAAGGTCAACCAGTGGTTGGGCAAGGACCGCTCGACCACCGCCTACGCCAACCTGCGCGTGCGCGACATCGCGGTCGCCCCCGACGGCCAGGGCGGCATCTACACCACCGTCGTCTGCAGCCTCGGCCGCTCCGGCGAGACGGTGACCGCCCGGCCGTTCGCCGAGGCCGCCGCGTCGCCGATGTAGGGTCTGGG
>CADCWE010000085.1:16377-32717 GCA_902806325.1 uncultured Thermomicrobiales bacterium
CGGGTCGCGGGGGGCGTGTCCATCCCCCCATCCTACCCCACCCCAAAGTCCACAACAGGCTTTAGGGGCTGGGGGCTGGGAACGAGAGGGAGCGGGCGATGGACGGGCAGCAACTGGCGGTAGCCGTTCACGGCGAGCCCGCGTCCCCAAACCCCAGCCCCCAGCCCCCAGCCCCCAACTCCCGTCCCCCGCGCGTCCTCCTCCTCGCCGGTCCCGCCAGCTACCGCGCTGGGGCGTTCGCGACCGCGGCGCGGGGGTTGGGGCTGGAGGTCGTGCTGGGGATGGATCTGCCGGAGACCCTGGCCGAGTACTGGCACGTCCCGTTGGGGCTGGACCTGACGCGGCCGGAGGCGGCGGCGGACAAGGCGGTCGCGTTCGCGGCCGGGCGGCCGCTGGACGCGGTGGTGGCGGTCGACGACGGGGCGACGCTGGCCGCGGCGGCGATCGCCGCCCGGCTCGGGCTGCCGCACAACGACCCGGCCTCGGCGCTGGCGGCGCGCGACAAGCTGGTGATGCGGACGCGGTTGGCCGCCGGCGGGGTGCCGGTGCCGTGGTTCCGGGCGTTTCCGGTTACGGCCGACCCGGCGGCGGTCGCGGCCGAGGTCCTGGCCGAGGGCGTCTTCCCGTGCGTGGTCAAACCGCTGCGTCTTTCCGGCAGCCGGGGGGTGATCCGGGCCGACGACGTGGCGGGGTTCGTCGCCGCCTTCGGCCGGACGCGCCGGTTGCTGCTGGAGGATGGCCATCCCCCGGCCCAAACCCAGATCCTGGTCGAGGAATACCTCCCGGGCGTCGAGGTGGCGCTGGAAGGGTTACTGACCGGCGGAACGCTGCGGACCCTGGCCTTGTTCGACAAGCCCGACCCGCTCGACGGCCCGTTCTTCGAGGAGACGATCTACGTCACGCCGTCGCGGCTGCCGGCAGACACCCAGGCCACGATCTCGGCCCGGGTCTCCACGGCGGCGGCGGCGCTGGGGTTGCGCGAAGGTCCGGTCCACGCCGAGCTGCGGATCAACGACCACGGCGTCTGGCTGATCGAGATCGCCGGGCGCTCGATCGGCGGCCTGTGCGCGACGATCCTGGAGTTCGGGGCCGGGGTCGGGCTGGAGGAATTGATCCTGCGCCACGCGGTCGGGCTGCCGCTGCCAGAAACCGGGCGGACCGGCGAGGCGGCGGGCGTGCTGATGATCCCGATCCCGAAGGCGGGAATCCTGCGCGGCGTCTCCGGCACCGGCGAGGCGGCCCAAGTCCCCGGCGTGACCGGGGTCGAGATCACCGCCAAACTCAACCACCCCTTGGTGCCGCTGCCCGAAGGCGCGAGCTACCTCGGCTTCGTCTTCGCCAAGGCCGCCACCCCCGCCGGCGCCGAAGCGGCGCTGCGCGCGGCGCACGAGCGGTTGTCGTTCCGGATCGACCCGGCGATCGCGCTGACGGTCTCGCGGTAGGCAGGGGGGAATCGGGTCTGGCCAACCCCCCTGCCTTACCGCGAGACCGTCAGCCGCGCCTTGCGGTCGCCGTAGGCGTGCTCGTCGTGCCAGGGGCTGCCTTCGGCGAAGCGGGTGGCGCGGAAGGGGGTCAGATCGACCAGCTTGGCGGCGCCCCCGGTGATCCATTCGGCGAGGCAGATCCCGATCGCGGGGGCGGTTTTGAACGAGCTGCCGCTGTCGCCGGTCATCACGAAGAGGCCGGGCACGCTCGGGATCTGGTCGACGATCGGGTGGGAGTCGGGGCTTTCCATGACCATACCCGACCAGCCGCCGCGCATCGTGGCCCCGGCGTAGGCCGGGAAGCGGGCGGCGAGGGCGTTGCGGCAGCGTTCGATCACGGTCGCGTCGACGCCCTCGTCGTAGTTGTCGGGGTCGGCCGGGCCGCCCGTTCCTTCGACGCCGATCAGGGTGCCGGTGGCGCCCTCGGGGCGGAACCAGGAGCGGTTGATGGAATCGATCACCGCGCGGTGGCGACGGATCGGGTCAACCCCGGGCGGGCGGCGGAACACGGTCACCCGGGCCGTCCGCGGCACCAAGCCGAGGTCCACCCCCAACGGCGCCAGCAACCGGTTCGCCCAGGCGCCGCCGGCCAGGACCACGGTCCGGGTCGCGATCCGGCCGCGGGTCGTCTCGACGCCGACCACGGCCCCGCCGTCGCGCAGGATCGCCGTGGCCTCGGTGCCGGTGCCGATGCGGACGCCCCGGACGGCGGCGGCCTCGACGAAGCCGAAGAGGGTGGCGTTGGGGTCGGCGTAGCCGGAGTTCGGCTCGTAGGCGGCGACGGCGAAATCGTCGGTCCGCATCAGCGGCTCGATCTCGCGCGCCTCCTCGGCGGTGACGACGCCCGTCTCGACCCCGATCGCCTGCTGGTCGGCGACGTTGGCGCGCAGCGCCGCCTCGTCCTCCGGGGTGACGATCTTGAGGAAGCCGATCGGGGCGAAGCCGGGCGACCCGGCGCCGATTTCCTGGTCCCAGTTGCGGAACACGCGCAGGCTCTCCAGGGTCAGCCGCGCTTCCGGGACGTTGGTGTAGTGGGCGCGGACGAGGGCGCCGGACTTGCCGGTCGCCCCGGCGCCGAGCTGCCGCCGCTCCAGCAGGGTGACGTCGCGGACGCCGCGCTTGGCGAGTTGGAAGGCGACCGAGGCGCCCTGGACCCCGCCGCCGATGACCACCACCTCGGCGGCGCGGGGCAGGTCGTCCGCCGCGCCGCGACCGTGTCCGTTGTGTCCGCCGGTGTGGTTGCCCTGGACCATGCCGTCCGCACCCCCGCTCAATCTCCGGCCGATGAGGCGGGGATCGTAGCACGGGCGGCATCGGGACCGGCGGCGGGCGTCGTCCGGTCCTCGTCCTTGAGCAACCCGATCCCGAGGGCGAGCAACCCGGCCGCCAGCAGCACCGCGCCGACGTAGGCCAGGTTGATCAGGGGGTTCGGCTCGGTGGCGTCGGCGGACAGCACAGAGAGGAAAAAGGCGACCGGGAGCAGGACCGCGGAGGCGGGGACGGCGTTGCGGACGAACGTTTTCCAGCCGTCGGAGAGACTCGCCTCGTCCACGTAGCGCAGGGTGACGAGCGCCAAGAGCAGCAAGACGCCGGCGTGGGCGTGGCCGGCCCGCCAGAGGTCCTGGCGCAAGGGGTTGGCCTGGTAGGCCGGGTCGTCGATCAGCATCCGGAGCAGGGACACCCCGCCGTAGATCGCGGTCGGAAACAGCACGAGCAGCGTGCCGGCCGATCGGCGCGACTGGCGGGTCATAGCGGGGTCCTTTCCCGAGCGGTCAAGGGGTTGGTGCCGGATCGCCGGTGGTATGATATTCCAAAGTGGAAGGTCGTCCGATGGCATGGTGGACCATCCACTGTGGAATGTCAAGGGCGCGGAGCGGTGGGGACGGCGGTGGGGATCGCGGAGCGGGTTGGGATCGCGGATTCGATACGGCCGTTGCGGCGATGACGCCCCGTCCCCCCAACGCCACCGCCGCCTCCCTGCTCGGCTTCCTCCACGACGGGCCGATGACGGGGTGGGATCTGGTCCAGACCGCCGAGGCGCGGATCGGCGGCTTTTGGTCGCTGTCCCCGAGCCAGGTCTACCGCGAGCTGGCGGCGATGGCGCAGACCGGCTTGATCGCGGCGGAGGAGCGCGGGCCGCGCGAGCGCCGGCCGTACCGGATCACGGAGGAAGGGCGCGCCGCCTTCGCGGGCTGGGTCGAGCGCGTGCCGGAGGCGGAGACGATCCGGTTTCCGCTCCTGCTGACGATCGGGTTCGGCCGGCACCTGGCGCCGGGCCGGTTGGCCGCGATCGTGCGCCGCCACCGGGCCGTCCACGCCGAACGACTGGCCGGCTACGAGGCCCAGCGCGCCGCCTGGGACGCGGCCGGCGGCGCGCCAACCCCGTACGCGGCGGCGACGCTCGGGTTCGGGATCTCCTACGAGCGGGCCGCGCTGGAATGGTTCGACGGGCTGCCGGCGGAGATCGTGGGGGACGGGGGACGGAGGACGGGGGACGGGGCGTCGTAGGGGCACGGCAGGCCGTGCCCGTTCCGGGGGACACGGGCGATGGACGAGGAAACGGGCGAGGGGTCGGCGGATCCGATCGAGCAATTGGTCGAGTACCTGGAGCCGACCCTGCTGGAGATTTTGGCGCGGGTCGATGCCGAGGAGTTCACGACGGCGCAGTTCATCGAGGTGTTGCAGACGGACCCGGACGGCGACGCGGCGTACCACGAGGCGCTGCGGCGCTGGGGCGAGGACGAGCGCTACGCCAAGATGGTGGTCCACGGCCAGGTGATCCCGCTGATCCTACGCCGCTCCGACCGCGTCGAGTGGGCCGGCTACGCCCACGGCGAGGAGGACGAGTTCGGGGTGCCGGCGTGGTGGACGGTGACGAGGCAGTAGGGGGGAGGCGGGAGGAACGAGGCCGTCGGCCGTCGGTCCGCTCCCCGTCGTCCTCCCGCCGCCGTTCCAATCCGCCGCCGTCGCTTGACCGTATACGATACAATGGTCACCCCGTACGGACACCCCGCGCGACGACCGTGACCGCGATCGGACGATCGAGCGGGCGGGTTCGCCCGAGGAGCGGCACCGTGGTGCTACGGAGCAAGTTCTCCCCCGACGGCGACCCAAACGCCGGGCGCCGCCTCCACGGCAGCCTCCGCCTCGCGTCCAGCCAGGGCACCGACGCCGCGACCGAGCGCCCCGGCGACGCGGTCGCGCCCGACCACGACCCGCGCTACGACCCCCGGCCCGATCTGGCGGCGTTGCCCGGCGAGTGCGCCCTGGCGGTCGAGGTCAACGGTCGCCCGGCCACCACCCTGCGCTGCACGCGCGACGGCGCGACCGAACTGGCGGTCGGCTGGGCGCTCGGGCAGGGATTGGTGGCGCGGCGCGACGATCTGCGCCGGGTCACCGCCGACGGGGACCGGGTGTCGCTGATGGTGCTGCGCGAGGCCCCCGCCATTCCCGCCGACCGGACGCCGGACGACCTGCCGGCCTGGGACGAGGCGGATGACGCCAACGACGACCTCGGGGACGTGGCGCGGCTGCCGCTCGCGAGCGCCCCCGCGCCGCCGCCCGACCCGCGCTGGCCACGGGCACGGGTCTTGGCCGCCGTCGAGCGCGGGCTGGACCGGCTCGCCCAACCGGCGCCGGTGGTGGTCCAGGCGGCGCTGATGGATCCGTCGACGGGGGCGCGGATCTGCCTCGCCCGCGACCTCTCCGCCGCCAACGCGGCGGCGAAGGCGATCGGTTGGGCGTACCTCGACGGTCGCTTGGTCCCCGCCGCGGCTGCAACGCTGGCCTTGCTCGTCACCGGCCAGCCGGACCGGCGGATCGTCCGCCTGGCCGGGTGCGCCGGGGTGCGGCTGGTGGCGGCGCCGGTGCCCCCGACGGCGGCGGCGGTGGAGTGCGCGGGTGGTGCGGACGACGGCCCGACGTTGCTCGGTCGCACCCCGGACGGCCGCTGGGCCGCCTACGCCCACGCCCACCGCCTGGCGGACCCGGACGCGATCGCCGCCGGGACCGCGGCTCCGGGCGACGTCCCCGAGGGGGCACCGTAGCCGGGGATCGGGTACCGGGCCCCGATTCGCGACCCCGGCCCCGCCAAATATCGACATAACCCGCCCTGCCCCTTAAGATACCCGCGCACGGACCGTCGTTCGCCCGCGCTCTTGGCTCGCCGCACGCCGGCCGTGGCGCTCCGAGCCGGCCAGCGCGTCTTGCGGCCGGGCGGAGGCACCCCGCTCTCGGGCAGGGCGGGAATCGCAACAGACAGATTGGACCCAGCGATGCAAACCCCGAACGGGAACAACGACCGCTCGCCCGGCAAGGACGGTAACAACAGCCGCCCGCCGCGCAGCCCCCTGACGCAGCCCGACCGCGACGAGCGCCGCCCGGCGAACAAGGGCGGGAGCGGCGGCGGCAAATCCGACCCGCCCCGCCGCGGCCGGATTCCGACCTGGCTGATCGCCGTCTTGCTGCTCAGCCTGGCCGCCTGGAACGTCTGGCGGTTCTTCCTTCCCGGCGACGACCAGGGCCGGATCTCGGTCCCGTACTCGGTGGTGGAAGACCAGATCCGGGGTGGCAACGTCGAGCAGGTCACGATCTCCGAGAACCGGATCGAGGCCAACCTCGCCACCGACATCACCTGGGACAGCAAAGACGAGGCCTTGGTCACCCCGACCGATCCCAGCCCCGGCGGCGACCGGCGGACGGAGGACCAAATCCGGGCCACCCTGCCCCCGATCGAGAACCCGGATCTGCTGCGGCTGCTCAACGAAAACGACGTCCCGTTGGTCAAGGGCCGCACCTCTGGCGGCTCGATCCTGACCGGGCTGCTGTTTAGCGTGCTGCCGTTCCTGCTCTTCCTGGGTCTGATCGTGTTCATGGGCCGCCAGATGTCGCGCGGCCAGCAGAACGTGTTCGGCTTCGGCCGCTCCAAGGCCCGCCAGCACGACCCGGAACGGCCGCAGGTCACCTTCGCCGACGTCGCGGGCGAGGACGAGGCGAAGACGGAACTGACCGAGGTGGTGGACTTCCTCCGCAACCCGGCCAAGTACCACGCCCTCGGCGCCCGGCTGCCGCGCGGCGTGCTGCTGGTCGGCCCTCCCGGCACCGGCAAGACCCTGACCGCGCGGGCCGTGGCGGGAGAGGCCGGGGTGCCGTTCTTCAGCGTCTCGGCGTCGGAGTTCGTCGAGATGTTCGTCGGCGTCGGCGCCAGCCGGGTCCGCGACCTGTTCGAGAAGGCCAAAGCGGCCAGCCCGGCGATCATCTTCGTCGACGAGTTGGACGCCGTCGGTCGGCAGCGGTTCGCCGGCCTCGGCGGCTCCAACGACGAGCGCGAGCAGACCCTGAACCAGCTTCTGGTCGAGATGGACGGGTTCGAGACCAACGTCGAAGTGATCGTGATGGCCGCCACCAACCGGCCGGACGTGCTCGACCCGGCGCTGCTGCGCCCCGGCCGCTTCGACCGCCAGGTCACCGTCGGCCTGCCCGACCGCAAGGGCCGGGAAGCGATCCTGACGATCCACACCCGCGGCATCCCGCTGGCCGCGGGGATCGACCTCCAGAGCATCGCCCAGGGCACGACCGGCTTCTCCGGGGCAGACCTTTCCAATCTGGTCAACGAGGCGGCGCTGACCGCCGCCCGCCGCAACCGGAAAGAGATCACGCCGCCGGACTTCGAGGAAGCCCTGGACAAAATCCTGCTCGGCACCACCCGCTCCGGTCTGACCAACGCCAAGGAACGCGAGGTGGTGGCCTACCACGAGGCCGGGCACGCCCTGGCCGCGCACTTCACGCCGGGGTCGGACCCGCTGCGCAAGGTCAGCATCGTCCCCCGCGGGCGCTCGCTCGGGGTCACGATCTCGATGCCGGAAGAGGACCGCCACAACTACAGCCGGACCTACCTGGTCGGGCGCTTGGCCTCCCTGCTCGGTGGCCGCGCCGCCGAGATGGCGGTCTACGACGAGATCACGACCGGGGCCGAGAACGACCTGAAGCAGGCGACGCAGTTGGCGCGGCGGATGGTCGGCCTGTGGGGGATGAGCCCGGACGTCGGGCCGGTCTACCTCGGCACCGGCGAGGAGCACGTCTTCCTCGGCCGCGAGATCACCCAGGACAAGGCCTACTCCGACGCCACCGCCCAACGCCTGGACTCCGCCGTGCGGGAGATGGTGGAAGGCGGACTGGAGCGCGCCCTGGCGCTGATGGGCCGGTTCCGGCCGCAGCTCGACGCCCTGGTCGCCGCGCTGCTGGAAAAGGAAACCCTGGACGCGTCCGAGGTGACGGCGATCTTTGGCCCGGCGACCCCGGAGGACACCGAGGCCGGGATCGTGCCGCGCCAGGCGGCGACGGTCCAGCAGCAGGGCGCCGCCGCGAAACCGGAACCGGTCGCCGCCCCGGCCCACCCGACGCCGGCGGGGACGATGCGGGAGTAGGCGGACGGCGGACAGGCGCCCACGCCAACCTGGCGGTGGAAGACCCCCCACCCCAACCCCTCCCCCACGGTTGGGGGAGGGGCTTTTTTGCCTGGTCGCGGATCGTTTTGACGCCGTTCCGGGCGCGTGGCATGCTGCCCCGAGCGGCCCGATCTTCCGCAGCAGGAGCGCGGCGATGGCAACCCGAACCAAGACGACGATGATCATCATGGACGCGGACGGGCGCCTGACCTTGCCTCCCGAGTTGCGGGACGCGCTCGATGTCGAGGGAGAGACCTGGCTGTTCGCCGAGGTGATCGATCACCGCTTGGTGTTGCGGCCGGCCGGTGAGGATTTGACCAACGTGCCAGAGGACGACCGCTGGCTCTACACCCCGGAGCACATCGCGGAGGTACGCCAGGCCTGGGACGAGGACGGCTCACACCTCACCAATCGCGATCTGCTCCGCTTCCTGCCCGAGTAGCGGCGGATGGCCGACCAAGACCGCGTCTTTCGGACGATCGAGCTCACGCCAGGTTTCGTGCGGTCCTTTGAGTCAAAGCAGTTCTCCGACGTGGATCGGCGTCGGCTTCTGCGGGCGCTCGAACTGCTCGACGAGAACGAGCGCCACTCGTCGTTGCGTGTCCACCTGTTGCAAGGCGACCTCGCCGGGGCTTGGTCGGCACCGGAGTCCGACGAGCCGCGGATCACGTTCCGCCGGTTGGACGACGGCCGGAAGCGGATTCTGTCGTGCACCCGGCACTACCGATGACGGCTCCCACCCCCCCGTTCGACCCCGGCGGGCCTTTGGCGGGGATCCGCGTCCTGGCGCTGGAGCAGGCGGTGGCGGGGCCGCTCTGCACGCGGCATCTGGCCGATCTGGGCGCGGACGTGGTCAAGGTGGAGCGGCGGGAGGGGGGCGATTTCGCGCGGCGCTACGATACGGCGGTGCTCGGGCAGTCGTCGTATTTTGTGTGGCTGAACCGGGGCAAGCGGTCGCTGACGCTGGATCTGAAGCACGCGCGGGCGGCGGAGCTGCTGGACCGGCTCATCGCCCGGGCGGACGTGCTGGTGCAGAACCTGGGCCCGGGGGCGCTGGAGCGGCTGGGGTTGGCGCCGGACGGGTTGCGGGAGCGGTACCCCGGTCTGGTGATCTGCTCGATCTCCGGGTACGGGCGAGGCGGGCCGTACGAGCACAAAAAGGCGTTTGACCTGCTGCTCCAGGGGGAGACCGGGGTCATCGCGACCACCGGCACGCCGGAGGCCCCCGCCAAACTCGGGATCTCGGTCGGGGACATCGGGGCCGGGGTCTACGGGGCGATGGGGGTGCTGGCGGCGCTCTTCGAGCGGCGCGCGACCGGGCAAGGGCGGATCGTCGAGACCTCGCTCTTCGACGCCCTGGCGGAGTGGATGGGGTACCCGGCGGGGTTCACCCTCTACGGCGGCGAGGCGCCGGCGCGGGCCGGGGTTCGCCACGCGACGGTGGTGCCCTACGGCTCCTACCGCTGCGCCGACGGCGCGGTGCTGCTGGCGGTGCAAACCGAGGGCCAATGGGCGCGGTTCTGCCGCGACGTCTGCGGCCACCCGGAATGGGAACACGACCCGCGCTACGACACGTCGGCCCTGCGGCGGGTGAACCGGGAGGCGCTGGAGGCGGCGGTCGAGGACGCGTTTGCCGCCCATCCGCGCGAGGAGATCGCGCGCCGGTTGGAGGCGGCCGACATCCCGTCCGGAGAACTGCGGGAGGTGGCCGAGTTCGTGGAGCACCCCCAACTCGCGGCGCGGGACCGCTGGCGGGACGTGGAATCCCCGGCCGGGCCGTTCCGGGCGATCGTGCCGCCGCTGGACCTGGAAGGGATGCCGCCGCGGATGGGGGCGGTGCCGGCGGTCGGGGAGCACACCGCCGAGGTGCTGGCCGAGATCGGGTACGACAACGTTGCGGTGGCGGCGTTGCAGTCGGCGGGCGCGGTTTGACGACGGCTTAACCGGTGTTTCACCATTGGCACGCCCATCGGGGGTACAACCGGGAACGAGCGCGGCGATTGCGCCGTCCGCTACCCCGGGATGTCCCATGTCCTTGGATGTGCCCGCCATCGCCCACCGCTTGGCCTCCGCCCTCGCCGGTCCCCCGGTCCGGTCGCGTGGGCCGGATCTGGTTTGGAACGGCGGCGAACCCGGCACCGGTCGTCGCGCCCAGGAACCGGCGCCGGACACGCTGGAGGATCCCGACGCGATCGCGGTCGCGGGCGACGTTCATACATCACGCACCGACACCATCGCCGTCGGCGACGACGTGATCGCGGCGCGGTAGCCACGTCCCCGGCGGCGCCACCGGCGCCACCGCCCGGAGCAGACTCGGCCCCTGCGGAACCCGGCGGCAACCGCTCCGCCAAACGGCGCCCGCGCCGCCGAGGAACCGGGGTGGCCGGTTGGTGCCCCCGTTCCTCGTGCTTCCGACTTCCGACCCACAAGAACCGGTCGTTTCCGCCATCTGTTGACGGACGGGCGCGGGATTGGCATGATGCGGGCACGCTAACCGTAGCCCGTGCGACGCATCGTGTCCGGAACCCTTGCCCCGGAGTCCGCCGTGGCGTTGATGTTGGTCGCCGACCGGATCCCCGCGTTGCCGGCGCCGCGGACGCCGCTGGTGGCGCGCGAGCGCGACGTGGCGGCGGTGCGGAACCTGCTGGTTCTGCCCGAGGTCGCGATCGTCACCCTGACCGGGGCCGGCGGGGTCGGCAAGACCCGGCTGGCCCTGGCGGCGGCGGAGGCGGCGGGGGCGGATTTCGGCGACGGGACGGTGTTCGTCGGGCTGGCCGCGTTGACCGACCCGGCCCTGGTGATGCCGGCGATCGCCCGGGCGCTGGGGGTGCGGGAGGGCGGTCCGGCCCTGGTCGAACGCCTGGGCGCGCTGCTCGGGGAGCGGTGCCTGCTGCTGGTGCTGGACAACTTTGAGCACCTGATTGAGGCCGCGCCCCGACTCGTCGCGCTGCTGGCCGCTTGTCCGCGGCTGACCATCCTCGCCACCAGCCGCGTCGTGCTGCGGCTGTCGGGCGAGCAGGTCTACCCGGTGTCGCCGCTGGCGTTGCCCGACGCGACCCGACCGCTGGCCATCGACGACCCTGTCCAACCGGGGGCGGTCGCGCTCTTCGTCCAACGGGCCCGCGCGGCCGATCCCTCCTTCGCGCTGACGACCAAGAACGCGCCGGCGGTGGCCGAGATCGTCCGCCGCCTCGACGGGCTGCCGCTGGCGATCGAACTCGCCGCCGCGCGGGTTCGCGCGCTGTCCGCGCCCACCCTCCTTGCTCGCCTCACCCATGGGGTACCCGACCGGCTGCGGTTGCTGACCGGCGGCGCGCGAGACCTGCCCGAGCGGCAGCGGACCATGCGCGACGCGATCACCTGGAGCCACGAACTCCTTTCGCCCGACGAGCAGTCCCTGTTCCGCCGCCTGGCCGTCTTCGCCGGCGGGTTCACGCTGGAGGCCGCCGAAGCCGTCGCCGGAAACGAGGCACGAGGCACGGGGGACGAGGGGAACGATTCCTCAACGTCCTTCCCTACGCCTGCGACCCTCGACCTGATCGGCTCGCTGGTCGACCAGAGCCTATTGCGGCGGGAGGTCGGGCCCGGCGACGATCCCCGATACCACCTGCTCGAGACGGTTCGCGAGTACGCGTTCGAGCGCCTGGATGCGAGCGGTGAAGAGGCGGCGAGCCGGCAACGGCATGCCGACTACTACTTCGCGGTGGTGGAGGACGTGACGCCGACGCCGCCCTGGCCGGCGACGGCAGCGCGAACCCACCTGCTCGACGCCGAGCGCGACAACCTGCTGGCTGCCCTGGCATGGCTGGACAAGACCGGTAACATCGAACGCTACCTGCGCCTGGCCGCTCCGCTCTGGCCGCTCTGGTTCACGCTCGGAAACGTCGAGGAGGGGCGGCGCTGCATGGAGCGCGGCGTCGCGCGAGGCGGCGAGGTGCCGACCGACCTCTTGGCGCTCGCGACGGGTCATCTTGGCAGGCTGTCCGGCATCCGCGGCGATGGGGTGCGCGCGTTGCAGTTGCTCGAGCGGGCGCTGAGACTGGCAGACACGGTCGAGAACCCAACGCTGACCAACCGGTTCGATGCGACGATGATGTTGCTGCAGATGGGGGCGGGGCTCGTTTCGATGGCTCGGTACGAGGAAGCAGAGGCATACCTTTCGCGAGCGCTGGCTGGATATCGGGACCTTGGTCATCGGGCGAACGCGGCGCGCGCGCTCTCCTTCCTGGGCAGCGCGGCGATGGGTCGAGGCGACTTGGCGGCGGCGCAGACCCGAGGCGCCGAGTCCCTGGCGTTGGCTCGGGAGGCAAACAGCCCGCTCTATGCCTCGACCGCGGCTGCGATGCTCGGGCGCCTGGCCTGTCTGCGTGGCGATCATGCCGGCGCGGCCACCGCGTTCGGCGACGCGATCGCCTCGGGAGAAGAGGCACAGGACCACATCGGCCAACCGGGGCTCCTCGCCGGCGTCGCCATGCTCGCGGTGGGGCGCGACGCACCCGAAGTTGCGGCTCGCCTGCTTGGCGCGGCGAAGGTCCTATCCCTTCGGCTGGGTACGCCACATCAACCGCCGGATCGACCATTCTACGAGCAGGCCGCCGCGACGGCCCGTGCGGCCCTCGGCGACGATCGCTTTGCCGCCGCCTGGGCGGAAGGGGAGGTCTTGACGCCCGACGCGGCGATCGCCGAAGCCGGGGCGTTCCTCGCCGCGGTCGATCCCGCTCCGATGGCAACCGCCGCGACCCATCCGGCGGGTGCCGCCAGCCTGACGCCGCGCGAGGCGGAGGTGCTGCGGTTGGTCGCCTCCGGCCGCACCAACCGGGAGATCGCCGACGCCCTCTTTATTAGCGTCCCCACCGTGAAACGCCACCTCACCAATATCCTCGGCAAACTCCGGGTGACCTCGCGTTCGGCGGCGACCGCCCGCGCCCGCGGTCTCGGCTGACCTCGCCTCTCCGTTCCTCGCACCACCATCCTACGACCCAGGTCGTAGATCGATGCAGGCGGCACCTCGCCGAAATACGACCTGGAGTTCGATGCGTCGGCGGGGTTGCGCGTTCATCCTCGTTCTATCCCGCTATCCCGCGCGGGATCGGCGACCGCTCGGTCGCCGATTCGGCACCGAGGGAGCCGTCGCGACCCCGCGGTCCGGCGCAGCGGACCGCGAGCAAGGAGACGAGCGATGACGCCATCGACGAGTTCCCGGCGGACGCTGGTGAAGCGGGGGGGCGCCGCGCTGGCCGGGCTGAGCGTGCTGCGGCTGGCGGGACCGGCCCACGCCTTCCAGACCCCGACCGGCGGGGAGGTGGTCCCCTGGCTGGACCAGCCGGAGCCCAACCCCGTGCCGGAGGCGATCGTCCGGCAGCTGGACTGGGAGCGGCTCGACTCCTGGCTGACGCCGCCGGACCAGTTCTTCGTCATCAAGCACTACAACGAGCCCGCCTTGACCGAAACCGATTGGCGCCTGGAGATCGGTGGACTGGTCGAGCGGCCCATGACGCTGTCGCTGGCCGACCTCCGAGCCCGGGCGCGCCACGAGGTGGCGTTCACGCTGGAGTGCTCCGGCAACACCGGCCTGCCCTTCTTCGCCGGCGGCGTCGGCAACGCGGCCTGGGCGGGCGCGCCGCTCGCGCCCCTGCTGGAGGAGGCGGGCGCGCGGGACGGGGGCATCGAGGTGGTCTTCTGGGGGGCGGATGCCGGCGAGCAGACCCGGGGGGAGGTCACGATCACCGAGCGGTTCGCCCGCAGCATGTCGCTGGCCGATGCGCTCGGGTCCGACAACCTCCTCGCCTACGAGATGAACGGCGCGGCGCTGCCGTCGCTGCACGGCTATCCCGTCCGGTTGATCGCGCCGGGCTGGTACGGGGTGGCCAACGTCAAGTGGCTGACCCGGATCGAGGTCCGCGATTCGCGCTACCAGGGGCACTTCATGGCGCGCGACTACGTCACGATCCGGGAGGAGGAGCGCGACGGGGAGACCGTCTGGACCTTCACCTCGGTGGCGCGCGACCGGCTCAAGTCGGCGCCGGCGAAGGTGACGAAGCGGGGCGACGGCTACCAGATCATGGGCGCCGCCTGGGGGGCGCCGATCGCCGGGGTCGAGGTGCGGATCGACGACGGGGAGTGGCGGCCGGCGACGCTGGGCGAGGGCGCGGGCGAGGAGTACGCCTGGGCCTTCTGGACCCTCGACTGGGGCACGCCGGACCCCGGCGAGCACAGCGTGACCTCGCGCGCGACCGCCGCCGACGGCGAGGTCCAGCCGGCGCCGGACGACCCGTTCCTGGCCGCCAAGACGACGTACTGGGAGAGCAACGGCCAGATCACGCGGCGGGTTCGCATCGCCTGACCCGCGCGGCCGGGGAGCCCCCCGGCCGCGCGCCTCAGCGCGACCGCGACCTGCCCGGGCCACGGAGGGGGCGCCGCGGGAACCCGAACGCCACCGATTTCCCGCTGTCCCAAAAAGGGGCGTTTTGGAGACTGCCCGATCTGTCGCAGAACCCGTCTCGCCGGACAGGGCACGGGAGGTCGGCCAGCCCCCGGTCGCCCCGGAACCGCGCCCTCGCCGGGGTTTCCCGGGGCGACCGCCGCGCCGGGGAACGCGCGCGGCGGTCGCCCCGGGCATCACGCTCGGGGCCGTTTCGCGTGCGTCTTGCGCGCCGCGCCCGACGGCCGGAAGATGGCCGCCGTTGCGGTCGCCGCCGAGGCGACCCGTGCCCGGAAGGAGCCTCCCCGATGATCGTCGTCCGCAACGTGTTCCAGGCCAAGCCCGGCCGCGCCAACGAGCTCGCCCGGGCGATGGCGGAGAACCTGCGCCCGCCCGCGACCGCCGGCGGCCCTCGGAAGCCGAGCGCGTGGCGCGTCCTGACCGACCTCTCCGGGCCGTTCGACACCGTCGTGCTCGAGGCCGAGGCCGAGAGCCTGGCCGAGTGGGAGCAGGCGATGCGCGAGATGTTCGCGTCGGCGGAGTTCCAGGAGGTCATGGCCCGCGGCGCCGACCTCGTGGCCGGGGGGCACCGGACCCTCTACACGCTCGAGGCCCACGGGTAGCCGCGTCCGCGCCTGCGGGGCCGGATCCGCGCGGATCCGGCCCCGCCGCTGGCCCTTGCGCCGGCGCGATCGGTCGGCGACGATGCCCGGGCCATGGACACGGACACGGACACCCCCTCCCCGGTCACGGACACGGACCCATGGACGGACACGGCCGCGTCCGTGGCCACGGCCATGGTCACGGTGGTGACCGCCGAGGAGGCGGCCCGCCTGGCGGGTGTGTCGGCGCGCACGATCCGGCGCTGGATCCAACGGGGCCTCCTCCCCGCCCTGGCAACCGACGACGGCCAGCGCGTCTCCCCCGCTGACCTCCCGATGGCGAAGGCGGCCGCCGGCGGTCACGGTCGCGGCCACGGACATGGCCACGGTCACGACACCGCGGACACGAACGCGGACAGGGACGCGGACACGGACACGGTCAGGGGCGCGGCCGTGGCCGTGTCCGCGTCCGCGGTGGCCCAGCTGGAGGCGATCCGCGACAAATGACTTCGGCCGCTGATGGAGCGGAACGAGGATCTCGCCCGCGAGAACGGACGCCTCGACGCCGAACGGGAAGCGGCGGTCCGGGAGCGCGACGCGCTGGCGGCGCGGCTGGCCGTCGACCGCGACCTCGCCGACCGCCTGGACGACGCGCTCCAGGCGGACCGGGACGCGCTGGCGGCGCGGGTGCGCGACTTGGAGGCCCACGGCGCCGGCACACCCGTCCTGGGGCCACAGGAGGCGCCACCAGAAGGCCCAGGAGCGCCCCAACCGACGAGCGCGACTCCTGATACCTCGCCGCCGGCGCCGTCGCGGTGGGCGGCTTGGTGGCGCCGCCTGGTCGGCGGAAACGGATGACGACGGTGGGGGCGCTCAGGGCCCGGGCCGTCCTCGGCGCGCACGGGATCGACCCCGACGCGGACGCGGACGCCCTGGCGGCGGCGCTCGCGGCGCGGGGGTGGCGCGTCCGCCTCGAGGAGATCGAGGGCCGGGGCCGGGGTTGGCCGCCGCGGTGGAGCGGGCGGGCGGCGCGGGCGGCCCCGCCGGGGAGCCGCGTCGCCGACCGCCCGCGGCACGTCATGGTCCGGGGGGCGGACGGCCGGGCGGTGCTCGCCCGGATCCTGGCCAAGGTGCTGGAGAAGGAGCGAAAGGAGCGGTGGTCGTGAGCCCGGGGACGGACCGGGCGCCGGCGGTGCGGGCGGTGATCGCCTGGTGGGAGGTCGCCGACGGCTTGGAGGCCGCCGGCGACGGGGCGCTGGCCGCGGCGATCCGGTCCGCGATGGAGGGGCGCCGGCTGGGCGACGACGCGGCGTTCGCGTTGACCGACGACGAACGGGCGCGGGTCGCCGCGGTGCTCGAGGGCGGCGGGGAGGGCCGGGGATGACCC
>CADCWE010000086.1 GCA_902806325.1 uncultured Thermomicrobiales bacterium
GGTGCTGACGATGGTGCGGAGCGTCGACGAGCCGGGGTGGCTCGCCGACCTGATCGCCTTTTCGCCCGAGTTCACCGCCGAGCACCGCCAGGAGTTGCTGGAAATCCTGGATCCGGTGCCCCGGCTGCGCCGCCTGAGCGTGATCGTCCAGAAGCGGCTCAACGTGCTCAACCTGCGGCAGCAGATCCAGTCCGAAGCCCAAGCCGGGATGGACAAGCAGCAGCGGGAGTACTTCCTGCGCGAGCAGATGCGGGCGATCCAGAAAGAACTCGGCGAGGGCAGCAGCGAAGAAAGCGTGGCCGGCGAGCTGCGGCAAAAGGTCGAAGCCTCCGGGATGCCGGAAGAAGTCAAAACCAAGGCGTTGGTCCAGGTCGAGCGCCTGGAGCAGCAGCACCCGTTCTCGCCGGAGATCGGCGTCATCCGCTCCTATCTGGAGTGGTTGACGGAGCTGCCGTGGGCGATCGAGACCGAGGACCGGTTGGACCTGGCCGAGGCGAAGGAGATCCTCGAAGCCGACCACTACGGGTTGGACAAGGTCAAGGAACGGATCATCGAGTACATCGCCGTCCGTAAGCTGGCCGGCGACCGCCTCCGCGCCCCGATCATCTGTTTCGTCGGCCCGCCGGGCGTCGGCAAGACCAGCCTCGGGCGCTCGATCGCCCGGGCGATCGGCCGCAACTACGTCCGGATGTCGCTCGGCGGCGTGCGCGACGAGGCCGAGGTGCGCGGTCACCGCCGGACCTACGTCGGCGCGATGCCCGGCCGGGTCATCAAGGCGCTCCGCGACGCCAAGAGCCGCAACCCGGTGATGGTGCTCGACGAGATCGACAAGGTCGGCTCGGATGCCTTCCGGGGCGATCCGTCGTCGGCGTTGCTGGAAGTGCTGGACCCGGAGCAGAACGCCAGCTTCTCCGACCACTATCTGGAGGTGCCGTTCGACCTCTCGAAGGTGATCTTCATCACCACCGCCAACCTGCTGGAGCCGATCCCACCGGCGCTACGGGACCGGATGGAGGTGATCGAGGTCTCCGGCTACACCGAGGTCGAGAAGCTGGCGATCGCCCGCGACTTTCTCTTGCCGAAGGCGCTCGAATCCCACGGTCTGACCGCCGAGCAGTTGGTCGTCACCGAGGACGCGTTGCGGCGGGTGATTCGCGACTACACGGAAGAGTCCGGCGTCCGCAACCTGGAGCGGGAGTTGGGGTCGCTCTGCCGCAAGGCGGCCCGCAAGTTCGCCGAGGCCGACCCGCCGGAGCGGATCGACGTCGGCGCGCCCCAGGTCTCCGATTTCCTGGGCGTGTCGCGGTACGAGTTCGGACTCGCCGAAGAGCAGGACGAGGTCGGGGTGGCCACCGGGGCGGCCGTGACCAGCGTCGGCGGCGATCTCCTCTCGATCGAAGTCGGGTTGATGGAGGGGAAGGGCGATCTGATCCTGACCGGCCAACTCGGCGAGGTGATGCAAGAGTCGGCACGGGCCGCCATCTCCTACGCCCGCGGTCGCGCCGCCTCCCTTGGCCTCGAACCCGGCTACTTCGACAAGCGCAACGTCCACGTCCACATCCCGGCTGGGGCGATTCCCAAAGATGGGCCGTCGGCCGGGATCACGATCGCCACCGCGCTGATCTCGGTTTTGTCCGGGCGAAAGGTGCGCAAGGACGTGGCGATGACCGGCGAGATCACCTTGCGCGGCAAGGTGCTGCCGATCGGCGGCCTGCGGGAGAAAACGCTGGCCGCCCACCGCGGCGGGATCAAAACCTTCCTCCTGCCGCGCCGCAACGCCAAGGATCTCTCCGAACTCCCGGAGGTGGTAAGGGCGGAACTAGAATTGATCCAGGTCGGCACGTTGGACGAGGTTCTCGAAGTCGCCTTGATGCCCGCCGAAGGGCCGGGACGAAGTTTGCAGGTGGCCTAGATCGGGTGAACGTTCATCATCCCCAACCCACGCTCCCGCGCTTCGGGAGCGTGGGTATTTGTTGCCCCAATCGGTGTCGTTTCTTGTTCGCCGCCGCTGACTGGACCGTGTTGCTGCCGCAGGGCGTCGTCGGTGCCGTCTCGGCGTCGGCGAACCGATCCACCTGAAGGGCCGGCAGAATGTGGTTGCCCGCGTCGTTCGCCGCTCTGCCCAGAGCCGACGCGTTGTTCCGTGCCACGTCGCCCCTCCGCCGTCCGACCGCCGGGTCTGCCGATCCCGTGGGACGGCGCGGCTAGGAGAGGGACACGAGACGGGGGAGCGTAGGACGCAGGTCCGGGGTCGGCAGCGCGGGGATCGGGATCCGACTAGCGGCGGGGGGACCGGGGACCGCGGTGCGGGGGCAGGATGGAGCGGGTGCGAAAATCGCCGGCGTCGATCTGGACGAAGCGCGTCAATCGCTGGTCCAAGATCCGGGAGAGCACCCGTTCCTCGATCCGCTTGAAGTCCAGATTCGACGTGATCACCGTCGGCAGCCGCTCGTTGTAGCGGTGGTTGAAGATCTGGTAGAGCTTTTCGCGCGCCCAGGGGGTGGTGTTCTCGGTGCCGAGGTCGTCGAGGACCAGCAGTTGGGCGTTGCGGATGGCGTTGAAGCGATCGTCGTAGGCGGTGCCGGAGCCGGGGTCGAAGGTGGCCCGCAGGTGGTCGAGCAGATCCGGCACGACCGCGAAGAGGACGCTCATCTTTTGCTCCACCATCGCGGCGCGGGCGATGGCGACCGCGAGGTGGGTCTTGCCGACGCCGCAGGGGCCGTGGAAAAAGAGCCACCCATCCGGTTCGCGGGCGTAGGCGAACGCTTCTTCGTAGGCGTCGACCATCCCTTCGACCTCCGCGTCGAAGGTTTCGAAGGTCAGATCGGCGAACGCGTCCAGGTTCGAGAGCTGGCGCAGTTCTTCGCCGCGCTTCTGATCCTCGTCACGGACTTTGCATTCGCAGCGGAATAACCGGCCGAAGCTCGGGTGGCCAATTGGCACGTCGGCGCGCAGAAAGCCGGCGTCCTGGCAGACGGCGCACTTAGCCGCGGCGGGTTTGGTTAAGGTGATGGCCCCGTTGGAATTGGTCGGGATGGGAATAGTCCGCAAGACGTCGCCGATGCGTTTCATGGTTGCCGTCCCTGGTGGCGATCGAGCGGTCGCCTGGCTTCGCGTCGGGGTCGCGGCCTTCAGTCGCCCACTTTTCGAGGATCCGGTGGATGTAGCGCCAGGAGCGCTTGTTGTAGGCGACCGCTTCGGCGATCGCGTCTTCGATCCAGGCGGCGGGGTAGGTCTCTAAGGCGTCGACCAGGTGGTCCGCGATCAGCGGGGTGAGCAGGCCGACGTTTTGCTCGTAGAGGCGGAAGACGTTGGGGCGCTCCGGCGTCACCGACGGCACCTCGCCGTCGCGCCAGAGGGCCACGGGCGGGGCGACGGCGCCACGGCTCATGGCGCCAACGAGGGCCTGGTTGACGGGGGTGTTGACGTAGAACCAGAGCGCCCGGTCACGTGCCATTTCGGCCGCGAAGGACAACAGCGTGCCGCGCCCGACCGCCAAGTCCAACCCTTCCCCGATCCGGCGGTCCGGTTCGCGGGGGCTACCAACGCGGCGCAGGGCGGCCCGCAAGGGGCGGTCGCGGAGCAGCGCCGCCTGGGCGACCGGCGATTCGATCCCGCCGGCATCGGCCGCGAGGCGGAACACCGCCAAGGTGGCGTGGATCTCGGCCTCGTCGGTGAGCTGGGGCAGGACATCGGTGAAGAACGCGCGCGGCACCTGGACCGCCGGCTCGGTCGCGACGAGGAAGCCGCCGAAGCGTTTGGTCATGGGCGCGACCCCGAACCGGTGGCCATGTCGTGGAAGGGCAGGTCGTAGCAAGGGTGGCCACGCTGGGCCTCGGCGACGGCACGCGTGTCCGAACCGGGACGTGGCGGTTTAGAGCGCACCGTTTGCAAGGGCTGCCCCCGGTCGTCGCCCTGCACGGGACCGGGAGGTTGACGTTCGGCATGGCGGATCGCCGCGCCCGCTCCGCCAGCGCTACAACGCGCTGTCACGATACAACTCCAGGTCGGCGAAACGGGCCGTTTGCTCGAAGAAGCGGAGGTTGACCGAGCCGACCGGACCGTTGCGGTGCTTGGCGATGATAATCTCGGCAATGCCCTTCTTTTCCGAATTGTCGTCGTATTTCTCTTCACGATAAATAAACATCACGATGTCCGCATATTGCTCGATGCTACCGCTTTCTCTCAGATCAGAGAGCATCGGTCGGTGATCGGATCGCGTTTCCACGGCGCGCGAGAGCTGGGACAACGCGATCACCGGGATGTTGAGTTCCCGCGCCAACCCCTTCAAACTGCGGGAGATTTCCGAGATCTCCTGCACGCGGTTCTCGCTCCGCCTGCCGGACATGAGTTGAAGATAGTCCACGATCAGGAGGTCCAGTCCGTGTTCGGCTTGGAGTCGGCGGGCCTTGGAGCGAACCTCCATCACGCCGGCGCCGGCGGTGTCGTCGATGAAGATGTTGGCCTCTGCCAGGCGTCCGAAGGCGCGGGAGATGCGGTCCCACTCGCCGTCGTCGATCTGGCCGAGGCGGAGGCGGTGGGAATCGACGCCGGTCTCGGTCGAGAGCAGGCGTTGGACCAGTTGCTCGGCCGACATCTCCATGCTAAAGATGCCGACGGTCCGTTTGTGCTGGATGGCGGCCCCGTAGGCCATGCCCAGCGCCAGCGCCGTTTTTCCCATCGAAGGACGCGCCGCCAGAATCAGTAGATCGGACCGTTGAAACCCGCCGGTTAACTGGTCGAGATCCGCGTAGCCGGTCGGGACGCCGACGACGTCGCCCCGGTGCTGCTGCATGTAGTCGATCTGGTCGAAGAAGCGGTCGAGGACGTCGGAGATGGACTGAAAGTCGCGGGTGGTGCGCTTCTCCGAGACCTCGAAGATGGCGCGCTCGGCGGCGTCGAGGGCGTCCTCGGTGTCGACGCTGTCGCGGTAACCGATGGCGACGATCTGGCCGCCGGCGTCGATCAGGCGGCGGAGGACGGCGGTCCGCTCGACGATCTTGCCGTAGTACTCGACGTGGACCGCGGTCGGGACGACGTTGAGGAGCGAGGAAAGGTAGGCGATGCCGCCGACCTGGTCCAGCACTTCCCGCCGCCCGAGTTCGTCGGAGAGGGTGATGAAGTCGGTCGGTTCGCGCCGGTTGTACAGTTCGACGATGGCACGATAGATGGTGCCGTTGGCTCCGAGGTAGAAGTCTTCGGGCTTGACGTACGATGCCACCTTGATGATCGCATCACGGTCGATCAGCAGGCTTCCTAGGACCGACTGCTCGGCCTCCAGGTTGTGCGGCGGCAGGCGTTCGACGGACGACAGGACCATAGGGACTACTCCCGGGTCGTCCGGAGCGGCCGGCGGGGGCGGCGGTCCTGGGCTGGAAGAATGGGCGGGATCCGGGCGGGCGATGCTGATGCTCGCCGCCGCAACTTGGACGAGATACGGGGTGTCGATCGAACCGGGTTAGGAATCCATCTCGTCGGCGACCTCGGCGGCGGGACCGGCCTCGGTCGCCTCGCTGGTCGCGGTGCCGCGGGTGACGACATCGCCGGAAGCGCCGGGCACGCCGTCAATCGGCTCATGGAAGGGACCACGGTCGGTCGTCTCGGTCTTGGAGTCGTCGTGGGCGCTCCCCGGTTCGGGATGGCCCGACGCGCCAGGAGTGCCGGCTTCGCGGTCGCTCATGCTTGCCCCTCTTCGTCCGTCGCGACGGGTTCCTCGGTGGCGGTGGCGGTGGCGGGAGCGGCTGCTTCGGCGGGTTCGGCTTCCGCGACCGCCTCGGCGGCGACCACGACCGTCACCTGGGGTCGCAACCGGCCGACCAAATGGACGGTGACGGTGTGTTCGCCGATCGCCCGGATCGGATCCTCCAGAACCACCTTGCGGCGGTCGATCTCTTCGCGGACCGCGGCGGTGAGGCGCTCGGCGATGTCGCCGGCGGTGATGGAGCCGTAGAGCCGACCACCCTCGCCCGCGCGGGCGGTGAACTCGAGACGCTGGCCGGAGATCCGGTCGGCCAGTGACTGGAGTTGTTGCTCCTGTTTGACGAGCCGGCGGTCTTTGACCGCCTGGTTGTTTGCCACCGTCTTCAGTTCCCCGGGGGTCGCCATCACGGCGAAGCCCTTCGGGATCAGGTAATTGCGGGCGAACCCGTCCTTGACGGTCTGGACGGTGCCAGACTCGCCGAGGTTCGGCACGTCCTGGCGAAGCACGATCTTCATCGGAACGAAGCCTTCCGTTGTTCCAAGGGCGAGCGAATCGGTCAAATCGCGGGGCGACCGGCGTCTCCGCGAAGGTGTACGAACACTCTTCGGTGTTGGCATAACTATACGCCCGGAACAGGGCATCGCGCAACGGTTCGTGGACCATCGGCCGTTGCCGATCGCACGATTGCGTCGGCCCGGCGGGCGTCGTGTTGTTCCGCGCCATGCGACGAACCGCGCTCCACCGCGCCAACGGTGGAATCGCCGGCGACGACTCGCCACGACGCCCTCGGCGCGCGGCCCGGTGCCGGTCGCCGCCGGTCGTGGCCCACGGCAGTGGCGGCAGTCCCCGCGCCCCTCGCCCGTGCCCGCACCCGCGCCGGACGGGCGAGCATGAGGAAAGCAGATCAACCGATGGTTGGCCGCGGGTCTCGTTCGAGTCCCCGATCGGTCCCGCCAGGACCGTCCGCGCTCCGCCGCGATTCGATGAACCGGGCCAACTTCTCGAGTGACGACCGCGTGCCGGCGTCGTTGTCCTCCGGCCGGATGCCCGCCGGGATGCGCTCAAACACGATGGTCACCTCCGTCCCGCCGGCGCGCTCCTCAAAGGTGACGACCATCGACATTTCGCCGGCGAAGCCGGGATCGACCGAATCGAAGGAGATCGCCTGGACGATCCTAGTCGGGGGCGCGAGCTCCACGAACCGCGCGTTGAACCGGTCTTCCCGCTCCGCGGTCTTGCCGCGAGGCAGGGGCTCGGATGCGGGATAGAACAACGACATCCGGTATCCTCCGCCAACGCGGGCGGCGAACTCGTGGACCTTGCCGGTCATCTCCCCCGGCACCTGCCAGACCTCCAAGGCGG
>CADCWE010000087.1 GCA_902806325.1 uncultured Thermomicrobiales bacterium
ACCGGGTCGCAACCGACGAAGAGATTCTTCGCTTCGCTCAGAATGACCCCCGATTGGGTGTTTCTAGCCTAGACAATGGTCCTTAGGTCCGCTTCGCGGATTTCACAGCGTCATGCCGTCGTCCGCTTGCGAAGGCTATCAGGAAAGGAACCCGGCCAGGTGCTCCGGCCGCACCGTGCGCCCGACCGCCTCGCCGATCGCCCGGAACTCCGCCAGGCGGTCGACCGCGGCCAGTCCTTGGACCGCGGTCGGCCGGAGATGGGGAAGCCCGAGCCGGTCCAATCCGTCCCGGGTCAGCGTGGGGTTGTAGCGCAGGTAGGTGAAGAGCTTCGGTCGGGCGGGACCGCCGCGGCCGATCATGTCGCCGACTTCCTCGTCGAGCGGGTCGCCGACGCGGCAGGCGCCGAAAACCCGGCACAGAAAATCCTGCTCGGCCGTGGTCGACGCGATCAGGCGGGTGGCCAACGAGATGGCGGAGTAGAGCAGGTGCATCCGGTTGGGGCGGAGGCGGGCGTCGGCGCGGGGGACGGCGCCGCTGCCGATCGAGACCAACAGCAGCCGGTCCTGGCCGGTCGGCCAACCCAGGTGGTACGGCTCGACGGTGGCCATCAAGAACAGTTGGAAGGCGGGGTTGTTGTAGCCGGAGACGGAGCCGTCCACGAAGACGAAGCGCTGCCCCCCAACCTCGATCACCTCCGGCGGGAAGTAGGTTGGCGCGGCGGTGCTGGCCCGGACGAGCTGCCACAGCGGCAGCCTGAGGTTGGAATCCGGCACATCGGCTCGGTTAAACATCGCGCGCGGGTTGTTGGTGACGAGCCATGGCGAGTCTGTGGTCGCGTTGTGCAGCACCAGGAGCAGCAAGGTACGCAGCCGGTCCGTGCCGAGGGTCGTCTCGGGGCCGATCTCCTTGGCCAGGATGGTGGACAGCGCGGCGCCGCTGTACCGGTGGCGAAGGCGGTCCCGTGGCCGGGCCGGGGTGAACATCGCCGCCACGTTGTCGTCAAAAAAGGCCCGGATGCGGTCGACGCGGAGGCCGTGCGCCACGGCGGTGGCCAGGATCGCGCCGGTGCTGGTGCCGGCGACGTAGTCAAAGTAATCCGCCAGCACGAAGTCGTCGGCGCGCCGGAGTTCCCGCTGCAACACCCGCTCCAGCGCGGCCAACACCTCGATCGCCATCGCGCCCCGCACGCCGCCGCCGTCGAGCGCTAGCAGCTTGCGCGGCCCGTCCTTGCTCAGAATGGTTGGGACGCCCATCGATTTCCCGTCAGTCCAGGGTCGCCAGGGCTTCGGCAATGGCCTGCGCTGGAGTGAGATCGCGCCCGGCGGCCCAGGCGGCGGCGAAGTCCGGTTCGTCGAGGTGGGCGCGAATCGCCGCCAGGTAGCGGTCATACTCGGCGCGGAGGGCGGCGTTGAGGGGGGCGCCGAGGTCCTCGCGCAGACGCTCGGTCGCCCCAAGGAGGCGGGCGCCGGTTACGGGGTGGCCTCGGGCGGCGGCGACGGCGGCCACGATCTCAATCCCTTCGGCCAGGGTCCGCTGTTCGCCGGACTGTTGGCAGAGGGGCAGGCTTTCGGCAAGGAGGGCGGCGGCGCGGTCGGTCTCGCCGCGGTCGAGGACGATCCGGGCCACGCTCCAGAGCGCCACCGCGAGGCTGGCTCTGTCGCCGAGGTCGCGGTAAATGGGTGCCAACTCCTCGAACAAGTCCAACGCTTGGTCGCGCTGGCCGCTCAACAGGAGGGCGCGACCGAGGTTGAAGGTGCAGTTGGCGGTACCCTGACGGTCGCCAACGACGCGCCAGAGGGCGAGGCTCTCCTTGTAGCGTCCGATCGCGCGCGGATAATCCTCGGCGACGTAAGCCAGGATGCCCAGGGTGTCCAGGCCAATGGCGACGTTGCGGGTGTTGCCCACCTTGCGGAACACGGGGAGGCTCTCCTCGATCCGGGCCACCGCGACGTTGTTGGCACCCTGGTTGAGGGCGACGAAGCCGAGGTCCAATAAGGTCGCGGCGATGCCGGCGTCGTCGCCGAGCGTCCGCCGGATGGCCAGGGCCTCTTCGTGCAGCGCGATCGCGCGGTCGTAGTCGCCGCGGATGTCCGCGACCTCGCCGAGCAGCGACAGCGAGCGGGCGACCGTCGCCTGGTCGTCGACGCCCCGGGCGAGTGCCAGCGCCCGCTCGTGGAGGGTGACGGCGCGATCGCCGTCGCCCTGGGAGACGGCGATCGCGCCCAGCCCGTTGAGGGCGGCGGCCTGGGTGGTGGGGGGCGCCTCGTCGCCGCGTTCGAGCGCCCGTTCGAGCCGGGCGCGGCCTTCGCTGAGGTAGCCGCGGACGGACCAGAATTCCCAGAGCGCGGCGGCCATCCGGACCTCGGTCTCGGGCGCGGACCCGTCTTGGTGCAGCCAGTCCAGCGCGGCGCGCAAATTGTCGTGGTCGGTCTCCAGCGACGCCAGCGTTTGCGCCTGGCGGGGGCCGGCGAACTCCGGTGCGGCGGTTTCGGCGAACCCGGCGAAGTAGCGGGCGTGGGCGCGGGGTATCGCCTCGGCTTCGCCGTTGGTCGCCAGCGCTTCAAGGCCGAACTCGCGGATCGTCTCCAGCATCCGGAACCGCGGCTCGTCGTCGGTGCCGCCGTCCGGGCGGAGCAGGCTCTGGTCGACGAGTTCGGCGACGGCGTCGAGCACGGAGGGTGCGTCGTCCCTCGCCCCCGTCTCACGTCCCCCGTCCCCCGCGACGGCCTCGGCCGCCGCCAGCGTGCAGCCCCCCGCGAAGACGGCGAGGCGACGGAAGACGGCTTGCTCGGCGGGGTCGAGGAGGTCGTAGGACCAGGCGATGGCGGCGCGGAGGGTTTGTTGGCGGGGCGAAGCGCCGGCACCGCGGGTGAGAACGTTGAGGCGGCTGCCGAGGCGGGCGAGCAGGGCCGCCGGCGGCAGCAGTTTGACCCGGGCGGCCGCCAGCTCCAGCGCCAGGGGCAGGCCGTCCAGGCGGCGGCAGATCTCGGCCACGGGGAGGGCGTTGTCGACGGTCAGCGCGAAGTCGGGTCGGCTTTCCTTCGCGCGCTCGACGAAGAGGCGGACGGACGGGTTGCGGGCCAGGGTCGGCACCGGGGGCAGGTTCCGCGTGTCGGGCGTCTCCAAGGGCGAGACCGGATAGGCCCACTCGACCGGCAGGCGGAGGGGAACGCGGCTGGTGGCGAGGACGGACAGACCGGGGCAGGCTTCGACCAGGGCGCCGACGAAGTCCGCCGCGCTGGCGACCTGTTCGACGTTGTCGAGGACGAGGAGCAGGGTCTGGTTCGCCAGCGCGGCGGTCAGCGTTTCGGCCAGCGGTTGCCCCGGTTGCTCGCCGACTTGGAGGACGGCGGCGACGGCGGAGGGGACGAGGTCGGGATCGGTGATCGGGGCCAGATCCACCAGCCAGACGCCGTCCGGGTAGGTGTCGACGGTGGCAAGACCGCGCGCGGCCTCGATCGCGAGCCGGGTCTTGCCGGTGCCGCCAGGACCGGTCAGGGTGACGAGGCGACCGTTGGCGAGCAGGGTGCGGACCTCGGTCAGGTCCTGCTCCCGGCCGAGGAGGGCGGAGAGGGCGGGCGGGAGGTTGGTCGGGGCGGCGGCGACCGGGGCGGCGGGCACGTCGTCGGCAACGCCACCGGGGGCGATCCGGCCGAGGGCGCGGCGGAGGCGGGGCAGCCAGTCCGATTCCGGTCGGTCCAACACCTCGATCCATTGCGCGCCTTCCAGCCAGTAGACCAGTTCCTCCGGAAACTCGACCGGGTCCAGCCGCAGGGGCAGGATGCGGCGCCCGAACCGCCAGGCGAGCTGGATCTCCTGGCGCACGTTGCGCGAGGCAAGGGAGGCGGTGGAGCACATCAGCAAGAGCGCGTCGGCGTTCTTAATCCCGGCGGTGATCTCGGGTCCGTAGGAGATGCCGCCGGTGATGTCGGCTTGGTCCATCCAGACGCCGAGACCCTCGGCGGTGAGGGTTTCGGCGATCCGCAGCACGCGGGCGCGATCGACGCTGGCGTAGCTGACGAAGACGTAGGGGCCGGTGTCGGCCGGACGGAGGTCGCGCGCGGCCGGTGCGGAAACGGGGTCGGTCATTGGGCGGCTCCGGTCGGAATGGCAATCCGTTTCAGCGCCGCTAACCGGGCCACCACGGGACCACCGGCGGGCGTGCCGGGAAGCGGCGAGACCACGCGCGCGGCGTGCGGTGGCGCGGCGGCGATCCAGACCACCGGCAGCCCGCGGGCGAGCGCCGAGCGGATCACCACGGCGGTGCCGCCGGGTCCGCGCTCCGGCAGCCCATTCCAGACCGCGACCAACACGTCGCTCCGGTCCAACAGCGCCTCCCCGACGGCGGCGTAGGCGTCGTCCATGGTCGCCGGGGAAGCGCGGCTGCCCTCCAACTCGACCACGTCGGCGGCGGCGGCGAGGAGTTGGGCGAACTCCGCCCGCGATTCGGCGGAGGCGAAATCGAGCGCGTAGGCGGCGCGCGGGAACGGAAGGACCGCGCGCAGCTCAGCGCCGAGCGCGATCGCGGCGCGAGCGAAGACGCGGTCGGCGCCCTCGGCCAGGGCCGAAATGACCACCGGCGGGCGGCGCGGCATCCGGCCGTCGTCGCCGGCGACCAGCAGGGCGAGCGTGGCCGAGGCGCGGCGTTGGAGCGGTTCGAGCGCCAGCCCGTCCAGGAGGTCGAGCCGGTGTCCGCCAACGCCGATGCGCAGCGGTTCTCCGGCGGACCCGTTTGCGGTTCCCTCCGGGTGGTGCGAGGCGATGGTCAACGGCCTGTCCCCGAGGACGCGTGGCGCCGGCCACCCGTCGGCGGGCGGCGCCGGATCGTACCGGTACCGGTTCGGGTATTCTACGACCTGAGCACGAGGAGCGAACCAGTGGCATTGCCGCTATCGGCACCGACCGCACCGCCGGACCGGGTTCGGCTGAGAGCGACGACCAGATGACCGAAACCGCAGCGTTGCCCGTCCGGCTCGTCGTGACCGGCGATCCGACCGTGGACTGGATGGTGATCGCGCCGACGGGCACCCACCCGTCGAACCTGCACGCCAGCTACCAATGGGAATCCGGAAACGCCGCCCAAATCGGCGTCCAGGCCGGGGGGGCGGCGCTGTTGCGGTCGACCATCGAGGCCGCCTGCGCGGTCGCATTGCCGGATGGCGCGGTGACGGTCGACGGCGTGGTCGTGCCGCCCGAAGCGCTCGCCGATCCGCGCAACGGCGACGTCACGCGCGGCTACCAGGTCTGGCAGCAGTATCCCGCTCGGACCGGGGCGCGGGAGCCGGTCTGGCGGCTGTACGAATTCCTGGGGCGACAGCCTGCGGTGGCCGCCGGGAGTTGGCCGGCGGTCACGGGCAGGATCGACTGCGTGGTGTTGGACGACGCCAACCTGGGCTTCCGGAACACCCTGGACGCGTGGTCGTTCCTGGGAGCGACCGACGACGCATCGGCTCCAGGGCATGTCCTGTACAAGCTGGCCAATCCGTTCGGCGCCGGGCCACTCTGGCAGACGCTGGCGGCGCATTACGCGGATCGGTTGACCGTCTACTGCGCAGTCGGCGATCTGCGCAAGGAGCACGCACCGGTCGGCCAGCCGCTGGCCTGGGAGCGGACGGCGCAGGAGGTGGAGCGGGCGGTGCGGGACCGGCCGGACCTGGCGGCGGCGGCGCGGGTGATCGTGTCGCTCGGGATGAGCGGAGCGGTGGTCGTGCCGCGGGACGGCCCGGCGACGCTGGTGTACGACGCGCTCCACCAGGAGGGCGATTGGGAACGGCTCCGGCCTGGCGCCCCGCTCGGGTTGGGCACGTGCCTGGTCGCCGCGCTGGCGGTCGGCTGCGCCCGCGATGGGGCGGCGCCGGACTGGCACGCGGCGGTGCGGGGCGGGCTGTGGGCGGCGAGGGTGCTTCACGATCAAGGGCACGTTGTCGGCACCGAGCGCGCAACGGGTTTGCGATTCCCGGAGGTGGCGGTGGCGCGGGCGATCGCCGATGGGGCACCGGACGACGCATTCCAGACCGCGGCGGTGCCGGCCGACGACGGCTGGCGCTTGTTCGCCATCGCGGCGGCCGACGACGAACTGCGGGTGGCGACCCGGATCGCCCTCGAGGGGGACGAGGAGGCCGTCCGTGGGTTGCCGGTCGAGCGGATGGGCGCCTGGGCATCGGTCGACCGGACCGAGATCGAGAGCGTGCGCTCGGTCCGCAACATCGTCACCGAGTACCTCGCCCAGGCGCGCAAGACCCGGCCGCTGAACTTGGCGGTGTTCGGTCCGCCGGGGGCCGGCAAGAGCTTCGCGATCAAGCAGATGGCCAAGGAATGGTCGGCCGGCGGGATCCCGATCGCGACCCTGGAGTTCAACCTGTCCCAGTTCGGGGGCGAGGCGGACCTGGCGGCGGCGTTGCAGCGGGTGCGCGACGCCGCGGTCGAGCAAACGCTGCCGCTGGTCTTCTGGGACGAGTTCGACAGTACCACCGAGGGACGGGAACTCGGCTGGCTGGTCCGCTTTCTCGCCCCGATGCAGGACGGGAGCTTCGTCGAGGACGGGGTAACGCGGCCGATCGGGCCGGCGATCTTTGTCTTCGCCGGCGGCACCCACGCCACGATGGCCAGCTTTAAGGCGCGGGCAATCGAGTTCCGCGGCGCCAAAGCGACCGACTTCGTCAGCCGCCTGCGCGGCTTCGTCGACGTGCTCGGACCAAACCCGGCAGGGCCGGACGACCGGACCTACGTGCTGCGGCGGGCGCTGCTGTTGCGGGCGCTGCTGCGGGGGAGGGCGCCGAGGATGTTTACCGGCGGGCGGTTGCACATCGACCCCGGGGTGCTACGGGCGCTGCTGGGGGTGCCGGCCTACCTCCACGGGTCACGGTCCATGGAATCGGTGATCGACATGAGCGCGCTGGCCGGCAGTTTGCGCTACGAGCGTTCGGCGCTGCCGGCGCCGCACCAACTGGACCTGCACGTCGACGCGGCGGCGTTCCTCGAATTGGTGCGGCGCGAACCGGACCGGTGACGTGACGGCGCGGTGGTGAACCGGACCGGATAGTCGTTGTCATAACACCTCTCACGACCGTCTTGGGGCGGCGCACCATCGGTGCGTCGCACGTTGCATGGGGGAGCGCGTGCGGCATCTCGGGTTCGTCTCCTGGGCGATGGTGATCGGCGGCGTGTTGCTGCTGACGGCGACGATTCTGTTCGACATTGGGGTGACCTGGGCGCTGGTCGGGTTGCTGCTGGCCTGGGCCGGGGTGGTCAAGGTGGTGACGGTGGCCCTTTGGCGCGGGATCGCGAACCCCCACGCGGCCGCCCGGGACGAGTCGGAGAACGGGCAGCGGCGCTAGCGCCGCCCGTCGCTCTCGCGCCCCATCCCGTATCATGGTCCGATCCCGCCGGTCTCCCGCTTCCCGCTGGGGGCGACCGCCCCACCCTTCGGACGGCGCCCGACCAGGAGGCAGCCGATGGCCCAGCATCCCCCATCCCCAGACAACGACCAGCTGAACCGCATCCGCCAGGCCCGCCAGGTGCTGGCCGGTCCGGACATCAACCCGCCCGACGATCCCCTGCGGTTCGACCCGGGCGACGAACTGATCAGCCCGACCCAGCGCACCTACCTGCTGGCGGTGGCCGCGCTGCTGCTGATCTCGCTGCTGGTGCTGGTCGTCGCCAGTCTTGGCGCCGCCAGCGTGCCGCTCTTTCTCTTGGCGCTGGCGCTGCTGCTGGGGTGGGTGGTGTTTTGACGGGACGGGCGGTGGGGCACCCGCGGCCTGGTCGATCGGGGGACTGGACCCAATGATGCGGTTGAGCACGCTGTGGGCGGTCGATCAAACGGTCGACGCCGACGGACGAAGCTCGGTCGCGGAGCGCATCCTGGAGCGGTGGCCGCACGACCGTGGGTCGGCGCGGTTCTTCCGCTCCAGCGCCAATTTTGTGTACTCGGTCGAGCAGGCTGGGCGGCGGTGCTTTCTCCGGTTCGCCGCCGAGTCGGAGCGAACGCGGAACGCGATCGAGGCCGAAGTCCGGTTGGTCGACTGGCTGGCGGTCGCTGGGGTGACGGTCGCGCGCCCGCTGCCGTCGCACGACGGAATCCTGTGCGAGACCGTCGCGACGGACCTCGGCCGCTTCCACGCGGTGCTGTTCGCCGGGCTGGAGGGCGAACACCGGGACATCGAAGATCTGGACGAGGCCGGCTTCCAACGCTGGGGCGCCGCCTTGGGCGGCCTCCATGCCGCGCTGGCGGCGTACCCCGACGCCGCCCTGGCACCGCGTCCGACGTGGCGGGACCACCTCGCGTTCGTCGACGCGACCATCCCGGCGGACCGGGTTGCGGTCAGGGCGGAGTTGGCCGAGGTCGCGTCAGCGCTTGGCTCGCTGCCGGCCCCACGGGACGCCTGGGGGCCGATCCACTTCGACTTCGAGTTGGACAACCTGGTGTGGCGGGCGGGCGGCATCGGCGTCCTCGACTTCGACGACTGCGCCCGCTCCTGGTACGCCGCCGATATCGCCTTCGCGTTGCGCGACCTGTTCGCCGACGGATTCGACCCGGACGACGCGTCCTATCTGGCGTTCGTGCGGGGGTACGCCGCACATCACCGGCCGGACGAGCGCCTGATGGGGGAGATCCCGACGTTCCTGCGGTGGATTGATCTGCTCGTCTACACCCGAATCGTCAGCGCGCTGGACCTGCCCGCCTCCAGCATGCACCCGGAATGGCTGACGGGGCTGAACCGGCGGTTGCGCCGGCGGATGTCGGCGTACGAGGCGGGGCTGAAGGCGCCCGATTCGTGATCGGATGCGCCGGAACGGTGCTCTTCCGGTCTCCGCCGCCGTTCCGCGCCGGCTTCGCGCCCGGTCACGACCGACGACCCACCGACGCCGTTTGGGGATCGCTGTCCCGGCGTGCCGATCAAGCGAAGATGCGTTCCAGGAACGCGCGCCGGATTTCCGATGCCCCGCGCAAGCTCGGCTCAATCGTCTGCGTAAACCACGTCGGATCCCCCGTCAAGAAGTGGGCATGCAGATCGACCACCGCGCCGAACCGTTGGCCCGCCGCCGAGAGCACCGCGTTGACGCGGCGGTGGTTGGCCCGGCCGATCGCCGGATCGACGCCGAGGAACGGCTCCCGGTCGTCCCCAAAGGTGGGGTCGTAGACCGTGGCGACGTAGACCGGGCGGACGGTCAACGCCTCTAGGAACCGCTGCAACCGTGCCGCGAACGCCTCGACGCCCGGTCCCCCGTCGGCGAGGAGTCCGGCCATCAAGTCGTTGCCGCCAACGCTCAGGAGCGCGATCGACGGCTCGTCGGCCGTCAACCCAACCACCTGGTCTGGCAGGTCCTCGACCGTCGCGCCGTCGATCGCGCGATGGTCGAGCCGGACCGGCCGGCGGGAAGCGAGATCCCGGCCGCGGAACTCCGGGAACAACTGGTCGGCGTTCCGGACCAACAGTTGTCCGGGTTCGAGTCCGAATGCGTTGTAGTGGCGGCAATCCAGCACGGAGTCGCCTAACGTCACAACAGTCAGTTCGACGGCGGAATCAGGGGACACGGTCGAGTTCCTCCAGCACCGGCGCCATCGCGGCGATGCCGGCGGCGCTGTTCGGAGCGTGAATCAGTTGGATGTGGGCGATGCCTGCGCGGGCGAACCCGCGCAGGGCGGCGGCGATCTCTGCCGGGGAGCCGGAGAGGGGGTCGCCGGAGCCGGACGGGGAGGTCAGGGTGACGCGGGCGTCGCGGTCCGGCACTTGGACCAGCAGGGCGACGGTGCGGCCGAGGCTGGCCGGATCGCGGCCGACGTCGCGGCAGGCCCGGTCGACCGTTTCCCGGAGGGGCGGAATGGCGTCGGGCCAGGAGCGGCCCCAGGTCAGCCAGGCGTTCCAGAGGTCGGCGTGGCGGGCGGCGAGGCGCAGCATCCGGGGGCCGGTGCCGAGGGCGCCGATGAGAATCGGCGGGTGGCCGGGATGGGGGCCGCGGGGACGGAGTTCGCAATCGCGCGCTCGGTAAAACGTGCCATCGAAGTCGACGTAGCCGTCGCGCAGCAGCGGGAGGATGACGGCGAGCGCCTCCTCGAAGCGAGACACCCGGCGGTCGAACGGAAAGCCGAACGCCGCGTACTCCGGTTCGTGCCAGCCCGCGCCGAGACCAAGGATCAGGCGTCCGCCGCTGATCTCGTCGACGGTGGCGGCGATCTTGGCGGTCAAGGCCGGGTTGCGGAAACTGGTCGCGGCGACCAGCCAACCGATCTCCACCCGCGAGGTCGCCGCCGCCAGGGCCGCCAACAGCGTCGACCCTTCCCAGACGCCCTGGGCCTCGTCGTTCGGGAAGCGGAACAGCAGGTGGTCCGGCAGCCAGACCGAGTCGAACCCGGCGTCCTCGGCGGCACGCGCCATCGCCAGCACGTCCCGCCAGCGGGCCATCCCGCCGTCCATCTGCCGCTCGACGATCGGGATAAAGGCGCCGACCTTGAGCGGGCGGCGGGGGAGCGGCGACACGGCGGCACCTCGACCGGGTTGGAGCGCGTTCTCGCCGAGGCGCTCGGCCACCAAGCTACTGGTCCCCATGTTGGCCGTCAAGCGCCAGGCCCACGTCGCCACGGCCCGAACACGCCCGGTTTACCCGTCGCGACCGCGGGATACAATCAATGGCAGCGAAGACTGCAAACGCCGACGGAGGACCAACCCATGAGCGACCGGGTCCGCAACGCCTCGACGATCGCGGACGACCAAAACGAGGCGGCATGGGCGGACGAACACGACACGGGTCGGCCGCGTTCGGTGCCGCTCGGAGACGGCCTTCTCGCCCACGTCGAAGCCATGCCAAGCAACCCCCGCCGGTTCGTGGTGACCGATCGCGGGCGCGAACTCGCGGCGATCATCCCCGATGGACGACCTGCAACTTCTGCTGCGCCTCGAAGACGCGGAACTCGACCGGATCGATTTCGAATCGGTCGGTCGCATTGTGGACGGCCCCGAGAATCGGGAACGTATCCCATGGACCATCGTCAAAGTCGTGAACCACCTATAGCCAGTGGCAGACTTCTACGCCGTTCAGCCGACCCGGGCGGCGCAGCGGGCTTTTGACGCACTCCCGCGGTCGGTCAGGGATCGAATTGAGCGGCAGCTCGACATGCTGCCGGAGCAACCCCGGCATTCGAACGTTCGAGCGCTGGCCGGTGGGAGCGGTGAACTCCGGGTCCGCGTTGGCGATTAGCGCGTCATCTTCGAAATCCAAGATGGCGAGTCCGTCGTCCTTGTGATTGCGATTGGACATCGAGGAGACGTTTACGGGCGATCGTCGTTGACGTTTCCGCGTATGAATCAGTGGCTTGGGGTTTCCTTCTGTACCTTGGTCTCCCGCGTCACCGTCCGGCACTTTCTCAAGAAGCCGCTGGCGCCGCTTGCCTAGTGGTCTCTCCGCGGGTGAGGGGTAGGGGATCGTTGCGTTCGTCTAGATGGGGTGGTGCATCACCCGGACCGGCGCCCAACGACGCCTAGCCGGGCGGTCCTAGCCGTTCGGTCAGTTGCCGGTCGGGATCGACAAGGGGTATGCATGGCTTGACGGAATAACCGGCGGCGGTGGATCGCGGACGCGGCGATCGCGTTGTCCTCCGGTGTTGAAGTGATGGACGGGAAAGACGGCATTTTGGAGACGAACGGGTCCTTTCACGGGAGCGGCCGAGGGTTCGGGCGCGGCTTGAACGGGCGCGGTCCGCGCGTGTTGAACGGCAACGGGGCGAGCGAGAACGGCACCGGCGGCGCGCCGCCGCGGCGACGACCGAGCCCGCGGGCCGTCGCGCTCGGGGTAGCCCAGACGTGGCGGTCGCTGAAGCGGGTCTTTCGGCTGGTCTGGTCGACCAGCCCGAAGCTGGCGCTAACGCTGGCGATCGTGACACTGCTGCAGAGCGTGATCCCGGCGGCCCAGGTCTGGCTGGCCGGGCGATTGATCGACGAGGTGGTCGAGGGCTTCAACGCGGGCGGCGGCGACGCCGCGGTCCGGTCGGTGGTCGAGCTGGCGCTGCTGCAGTTGGGCCTGTTCGTCGCCGCCAGCCTGTTGCAGACGGTGGGCAACATCAGCCAGCAACTGCTTCAGGAGCGGCTGGCGATCCACGTCCAGACCTTGATCATGGCCCACGCCAACACGCTGGACCTGAGCGACTTCGAGAACTCGACCTACTACGACCGTTTGCAGGAAGCGCAGCGGGAATCGGCGAACCGGCCGGTCCAGATGGTGGCCCAGGTGTTCAACCTGGCACGCTCGGTCATCACGTTCGCGACGCTGCTGGCGCTTTTGATCGGGTTGTCGCCGTGGGTGGCGGCGCTGACGCTGCTGGCTCCCATCCCGGCCTTCGTCTCCGGGTCGCGCTACGGCTGGTGGGGGTTCCAGCAGATGCGGCGGCAATCGCCGACGCGGCGGGTGCTGTCGTATCTGACGACGGTGATGACGACCGACGAGTACGCCAAGGAGGTCAAGCTCTACACCGTCGGTCCCCACTTCATCGACCGCTACCGGGAGGTCGCGGAGCGGTACTACCTCGACACCAAGACGCTGCTGGTGCGGCGCTATCTGGCCGGGTTCGGTTGGGGCGCGCTAACGATCCTCGCCTCGTCCGGGACGTTCTTGTACGTCGCGGTGCTGGCGGTGCGGGGAACCGTGACGCTCGGGCAGTTGACGGTCTACACCCAGGCGGCGCAGCAGGTGCAGGGGGCGTTCCAGGGGATCTTGGGCGGGGTGCAGGGCATCTACGAGCACGGGTTGTACTTGTCCACGCTCTACGAGCTGCTAGACCGCAAGCCCGCGATCGCCGCTCCCGCGGACCCGGTCCCGGTGCGACGGCCGTTCCAGGGCGGGATCGAGTTCCGCAACGTCTCCTACCGCTACCCGGGGAACGACGCGCCGGCCCTGGAGAACGTCTCGTTCGCGATCGCGCCGGGGGAGACGGTGGCGCTGGTCGGCCGTAACGGCGCCGGCAAGTCGACCATCGTCAAGCTGTTGGGGCGGCTCTACGACCCGGACGAAGGGGAGATCCTGATTGACGGTCGCAACGTGCGCGACCACGACCCGGCCGATCTGCGGCGGCAGTTCGGGATGATGTTCCAGGACTACGCGACCTATCAGCTGAGCGTGCGCGAGAACATCGGCGTCGGCAACGTCGACCTGGTCGCGGACGACGCCCGGATCGTGGCGGCGGCGGAACGCTCCGGCGCCGACGCCGTGGTGGCGAATCTGCCGGAAGGCTACGAGACGACCCTCGGCAAATGGTTCGAGGGCGGTCACCAGCTCTCCGGCGGCGAGTGGCAAAAGGTGGCCTTGGCACGCGCCTTCATGCGCGACGCCCAGATCCTGATCCTGGACGAGCCGACGGCGGCCCTCGATGCCCAGGCCGAGCACGACCTCTTCGCCCGGATCAAGGAACTGACGGCGGGCCGGATGGCGCTCTTTATCTCCCACCGGTTTTCGACGGCGCGGATGGCGGACCGGATCTTCGTCCTCGAACACGGGCGCCTGATCGAGCAGGGGACGCACGAGGAGCTGATGCTGCTCGACGGCCGGTACGCGAGCCTGTTCGAATTGCAGGCGGCGAGCTACCGCTGATCGGAAAACGGACGTTGGCGTTTGGACGCCGAGAACGCCGCCAACCGCGGCGCGCGCCTATCGCCGCGGCGAGCGGGGCCGCGAACACGCCGCCCGAACTACCGTTGAAGGAGCATTCCGGCGCAGTACGGCGTCGCCGACCTCGCGTCGGCGGCCCCTATGGTTGCTCTCGCTCTTTAGCGTCCACCGTCAAGGTGTCGATTGCGGCCATCTTCGGGGCGCTGCTTGCCGCGCCCGTCGGCATCCGGCACTGTTCCCGCGGTGGCCGATCAGCGGGACGCCAGGATGTAGTCGATCCCGTCCTCGAGGGCCAACGGGGGGCGGCCGATCAACGCGGCAGTGGCGGATTGGTCGGTGCAGTTGTCGAGGGCGAGCATCTTCAGTTGCTCTTCGGTGACCGGGGGACGGAGCTTTTTGGGGAGGGGTTTGGACAGCTTGACGATCGGCATCATTAACCCGACCGGGAGGTGGATCTTCCGTTTGCGTTTGCCGAGCTTGGCGGCGACGGCGTCGAGCAATCCCTCGTAGGGGTAGATTTTGCCGCCGCCGAGTTCGTAGGTTTGGCCGATCGCGGCGGGGTCGTCGAGGGCGCGAACGAATGCTTCGGCGACCTCGCCGACGGCGACCGGGTGGAATTTGCTCCCGCCGTCGCCGACGACCGGGATCACCGGGGCGACGCGGACCAACCCAGCCAGGGTGGTAATGAATTCGTCGCCGGGGCCGAAGATCACCGAGGGACGGAAGATGGTCCAGGGGACCCCAGCCGCCTTGACCGCTTCTTCGGCCCGCCATTTGGCCGCCAAATACCCGTAGCGGGGGTCGTTCATCGCGCCGAGGGCGCTCATCTGGACGAAGTGGGAGACGCCGGCCCGAACGGCCTCGGCGACCACGTTCTCGGTGCCCTGGCGGATCACGCGGTCGAAGGTGGCGCCGCCTTCTTCGGCGATGATCGCGACGAGGTTGATCGCGGTCGTGCAGCCGTCCATCGCCCCCCGGAGGCTGGCGGCGTCGGTGACGTCGCCTTCGACCAGTTCGACCCCGTTGCCGGCGAGCGTGGCCGAGCGGGCCTTGTCGCGTACCAGCAATCGCAGCGGACGCCCGGCCAGCGCCTGGCGGATGTTGCCGCCGACGTAGCCGGTGCCGCCGGAGAGGAAGATGCGGCCGGTGGGGTGGTCCATGGTGGCTCCATACGAGGCGGTCGGCGATCGGCGGTTCGCGGTCGGGCGGGAGAAGCAGGAGACCGAAACGCCGGGTCCGTCGTGCTTCCCCCCGCGGACCGCCGACCGCCTAGGAGCGACCGGCAATCGCGCTGCGCGTGGGGTGACGCGACCTACAGACACGGCGAGGAACGGGCGGGTTTGTACCCGCCGGAGCGGCGACCGCCCGCTGCGCGGCCCCCGCCCAGACGACCATCGGCTCCCGATTAGGGATCGCGCTTACTCGTGCGATCCGGCGGCCCGGGCGTACGCCCGCAGTTTGTCGGGGTTGACGGCCATCGCGTTGCGGCCGAGGGAGCGGACGACACCGTCGTCCTGCAGTTCGAGCAGTTTGCGGGTGACGGTGACCCGATTGGACCCGATCATGTTTGCCAGCCCTTGGTGGGTCAGGGGGAGGGCGATCGCCAGCATGCCGTCGGCGGTCGGGCGACCGAAGCGGTGGGAAAGCCCGAGCAGGGTGGTGACGAGGCGGACGGAGGTGTCGCGGACCAACAGGTGCTCGACCAGGGTTTGGAGTTCGGTCAGGCGGCGCGTCATGCCGGCGACGACGGCGGAGGCAAGGTCCGGGGAGTCGGCGATCAGCCCGGCCAGATCGTCGGTCTCGACGACGGAGATCGTCGTATCGACCATCGCCTCGGCGGTGGCGCCGGTGGAAAGGCCGTCGAAACCGTCCTCCTGGGCGAAGATGGTGCTCGGGCCGAGTAGGCCGAGGTTGATCGAGCGGCCGTCGGGCAGGGTCTTGAAGAGGCGGACGCAGCCGGCGCGGACGATGAACACCAGCCCTTCGCCGTTGCCGGGGGAGAAAATCTCTTGGCCCTTGGCGTAGGAGACCGTGCTCGGCCGCTGGGCGCGGGGGCGTGTGGCGACGTCGGCGGACCCGGTCTGCGGCCCGGACCCGTTCGGCGCCGTGTAGCCGCCGGGACGGACGCGGGGCGGGGGGAGGGCAACCGCGGAGCCGGCACCGGCGCCGTTGGCGAGGGCGAAGCGGCGGGGGGTCGGAAGGGCGGTGACGGCGAGCGTGCGGGCGGAGGACCCGTCGCGGGCGGCGAACTTCATGATCCGACCTCCTCAGGCAACGACGTGGCGACGACGCGATGCGGGCTGTGGGGCCGCTCCGGCTCGGGCGGCCGCGAGTGGAACGCCGGCGGGGTGGGGACCGTCCTTCCGACCGCCGCGTGAGTACTGTAGTGCTTCGCACCACCGTTGTCAATAGATTGCACAGCATTGCTGTGCATCCGTGCGGTCCAGCGGCCGGCCTTTCCGCTGGCGCTAACCGCGATCCCTGGCACGTCGGCTGCGGTGATAATCCGGCGCGTCGGCGGCCAACGCCGGTCGTCGAACGCCGGAATACCAGACAGGGAGGACCAAGCCGTGAGCGAAGGTACCCGCGATCGCATCGAAGGCTCCGTCGACGAGATGGGTGGGCGCGCCAAGTCCGCGTTCGGCGACGCCACGAACGATGAGCAGATGCGCGACGAAGGCGACATGGACCAACTCTCCGGCAATGCCCAGCAAGGCGTCGGCAATGTCAAGGACGCCGCCGGCAACATCAAAGACAAGCTCGACAGCGTGATGGACAAGATCAAAAAAGACTAACGGTCGCGACCAGGCGATCGAGGACCGAAGCAAACGGGGCGGGGCGTCGTTGAACGCCCCGCCCCGTTTTCGCGGCCGACTTGAGGGGGAGCAAGTTGGGGAGGCTCCGGTTAGCCCGGAGCCCGGGAACCCGACTCCCGGTGCAACGCCCCCCACACCGCCGGCAGGCCCCCGATCGCGAGGAGACGCACGACCGGCGGGTAGGAGCGGCTGGCGCGCACCGCCGCGACCGGTCGCTCTGGTATCCTGCGGCCCTTGCCGAACGTGAACGGGGGCCGGTGCCCCAAATTGCGCCAAAGGAGCCGACGTGACCGACGCCAAGACGATCGCTACCCACGCCGACGCGGAACTGGACATCGAAGGACTGCTGCGCTGGCGGTGCATCGGGCCGTTCCGGGGCGGCCGGGTGGTCGCGGTGGCCGGCGACCCGCGCGACCGCAACACCTACTACTTCGGCGCGGTCGCCGGCGGGGTATGGAAGACCACCGACGGCGGCACGTATTGGCGACCGATCACGGATGGCTTTTTCCGCACCTCGTCGGTCGGCGCGCTGGCGGTCGCCGCCTCGGACCCGAACGTCGTCTACGCCGGGACCGGCGAGACCACGATCCGGATCGACGTCTCGCACGGCGACGGCGTCTACAAGAGCACCGACGCCGGTCGGACCTGGGCCAACATGGGCCTCGAAGAGACGCGCCACATCGCCAAGGTTCGGGTCCACCCGACCAACCCCGACGTCGTTTGGGTGGCGGCGTTTGGGCACGCCTTCGGGCCGCACCCGGAGCGGGGCGTGTTCAAGAGCGAGGACGGGGGGACCATCTGGCGCAACGTCCTCCACGTCTCCGACAAGGCTGGGGCGATCGACCTCAGCGTCGACGAGACCAACCCGCGGGTGATCTACGCCGCGTTCTGGGAAGCGTACCGGTCGCCCTGGATGATCAGCTCCGGCGGGCCGGGCAGCGGCCTCTGGAAGTCCGAGGACGGCGGCGAGACCTGGGCCGAACTGTCGCACCGTCCCGGTTTGCCGGAAGGCACCCTCGGCAAACTGGCGGTGGTGACCTCGCCGGCCCGGTCTGGTCGGGTTTGGGCCCTGGTCGAACACGCCAAGGAAGGCGGTCTCTATCGCTCCGACGACCACGGCGAGACCTGGGAGAAGGTCAGCGACAACCAGAACCTGGTGTCCCGCGCCTGGTACTACGTCCACCTGACGGCGGACCCCATTGACCCGGACACGGTCTACGTCAACAACCTGGACTTCTACAAAAGCACCGACGGTGGCCGGACCTTCGTCGAGATCGCGACCCCCCACGGCGACAACCACGACCTCTGGATCGATCCCCGCGACAACCGGCGGATGATCCAGGGCAACGACGGCGGCGCCAACGTCTCGACCGACGGCGGCGTCACCTTCACCACGATCTACAACCAACCGACGGCGCAGTTCTACCACCTGGCCGCCGACGACGCCGAGCCGTACCGGATCTACGGCACCCAGCAGGACAACTCCAGCATCATGGTCCCGAGCCGGGTCGACCACGCCGCGATCACCTGGGCCGATTGCGCCATCGCCGGCACCGGCGAGAGCGGCTACGTCGCGGTCTCGCCGACGGACCCGGACGTGATCTTCGTCGGCGCGATCGGCTCCTCGCCCGGCGGAGGCAACGCCCTCCAGCGCTACGATCGGAAGACGAACCAGATCCGCCTCGTCACCACCTGGCCGGAAGAGCGGCGGGGTTGGGGGGCGCGGGCGTTCACCCAGCGCTTCGCCTGGACCTACCCGATCCTGTTCTCGCCCCACGACCCGCAGACGCTCTACGTCGGCGGCAACCGGATCCACAAGAGCACCGACGAGGGCCAAACCTGGGCGCCGATCTCGCCCGACCTGTCGAAGGCCGACCCGGAAACGCTGCTGCCGAGCGGTGGGCCGGTCAACCGCGACGCGGTCGGTGCCGAGATCTACGCCACGGTCTTCGCCCTGATCGAGTCCCCGCACCAGGCCGGCGTTCTCTGGGCCGGGACCGACGACGGGCTGGTCCACCGCTCACCGGACGGCGGCGCGACCTGGCAGAACGTGACCCCGCCAGATCTGCCGGAGTGGACCTGGATCTCGGGCATCGAGCCGTCGCCGTTTGAGGAGGACACCGTCTACTTGGTCGGAATGCGGTACAAGCTGGATGACCCGCGGCCCTATCTTTGGGTGACGCGGGACGCCGGGGCCAGCTGGTCGCGCATCGATGGCGGTCTGCCGGCCGACGATTTCGCCCGGGTGCTGCGTGCCGATCCGGAGTGCCGCGGGCTACTCTACCTCGGCACCGAGAGCGGGGTCTTCGTCTCGTTCGACGATGGCGCGTCGTGGAAGAAGCTGCGGTCTAACCTCCCGGTCTCGCCGATCCACGAATTGTTGGTCAAGGACGGCGATTTGATCGCCGGCACGCACGGCCGTTCGATCTGGATCCTCGACGACCTGGCACCGCTACGGGCGCTCGCGGATGGCGTGCCGGACGGGGTGCCGCATTTCTTCGCACCGCGAACGACCAAGCGCTGGCTGCCGGGCGTCGATTGGAGCGGCAACGTCGAAGGCTCGGTCAACTATTTCGGCACCCGGGGCGGCGGCTACACCGTGACCACCACGCCCGAGGGCGAACCGATCCGAACCCTGCTCGACGCCGGCGAGAACCCGCCCCGCGGGGCCATTTTGACCTACCGGCTGACCGAAGCGGCAACGGAAGATGCGCCGATCTCGCTCGCGATCCGCAACGCGGCGGGCGAGACGGTCCGCTCCTACACCAGCCGGGTCAAGGACGACGAACCGAAGGCCAAGGAGCGCCGTTTGCCGGCCAAGGCGGGCTGGAACCGGTTCGTCTGGGATCTGCGCCACGACCCGGCGACCCGGATCGAGGGCAAGGACCCGGCGGCGGAGCGCACCTACGCCGGGCCGTTCGTCGCGCCGGGAACCTTCACCGTCACGCTGAGGATCGGCGAGACGGAACTGAGCCACCCGCTGGAGGTCGTCAAGCCGCGCCACCTTCCCGCGACCCAAGCCGACCTCGACGCCCAGCACGCCTTCCTGCTGACGATCCATCGCCAGCTCGACCGCACCGCCCAAGCGATCAACCGAATGCGCGACCTCCGTTGGCAACTCGACGGCTGGGCCAAGCGGGCCGCCAAGAGCGAGGACGGCGAGGCGCTGAAGACGGCGGTCGAAGGATTGCGCGATCGGGTGCTGGAGATCGAGAAGCAGCTCCAGATCCCGGACCTCCGCCCCGGTTGGGCCGACGAGCTGAACGAGGGCGTCCGCCTGCTGGAGCAACTGGCCGGGGTGACCGAGGTCGTTCAACTCGGCGACTACCCGCCGACCGCCGCCGCCGAGGGGGTCCGGGCCGAAGTCACGGAGCAGATCGAGGCCGAGCTGGTGAAGTTCGAGGCGCTGGTTGTCGCCGAACTGCCGGCGGTGAACGCGGCGATCGCGACGGCGGGGTTCGGGGCTGTGGCGGTCGCGTGACGACCGTCCCGGCCGCGCGACCATGGAGACCGTCATAACGGTCGCGACGCTGATAACCCGCCGAGGACTTGCTGGTGTTGCCGGACGACGGGTTCCAGCGCGAACTCGTTTGGAGAACAATGCGACGGATGCCACCGGAGGGGGGGAGACGGCAGTTCCTTGGGCGCCCGGTCCGTTGGTCGCGTCGGCGGCGCAGCGGAGGAACGCGACCATCTACACGGCCCCGGACGGAGCGTTTCGCCTGGCGCGGGATCCCGATGTGGTCCGTGCGCCGGATGCCGCGTTCGTCCGCTGGGACCGGATGCCGCCGAAGGAGGAACGGAGCGGCGACCTTCCCGTTGCTCCGAACTTGGCCGTCGAGGTCGTCTCGCCCGGAGGCACCCGGCGCGAGGTCGCGGCCAAGGTCGCGCTGTCGTTGCGGCTCGGGGTGGAGATGGTGTGGGTCGCCGACGAGCGGTCGCGTACGGTCACGGTTCACCGGCGCGACCGAGAACCCGGTGTGCTGAGCGCCGGCGATGTACTCGACGGCGAGGACGTGCTGCCCGGCTTCCGGTGGCCGCTGTCAGACATCTTCCGGTAGGGGTCAGACCTCGTCGCTGCGGGTGGCGGCGACGCGCTGGGGGGCGCGGCTGGGATCGGGGACGTAGATCAGGCCGGTTAGGCGGCCGGCGTCGTTGGTGTGGAGGAAGAGGCGGGTGTCGGGTTCGCCGAGGGGTGAGGTCAGTTCGTCCTCGGAGTAGCGCCGGCCGTCGGTGACGACGTAGACGGCGAGGCCGGGGAGGCGGACGGCGGTGCCGAGGGCGTTGCCCTCGCCGTCGTCGACGATCTGGCCGTGGAGGTCGTCGTCCGGTTCCGGTTCCTCGACCGGCGCCGGTTTCGGCGACGAGAGCACCTGGTCGGCGAAGCGCTTGGCGACGTACATGGCGGCTTTTTGCTGCACGGGGTAGGCTCCTTCGGGCCGGACGCGGCAGCGCGGGCGACAATCGCCGCGCCGCGACCGGGATGGCTGGGTCGGTATTGTACTGGGCACGGGGGCCTGGGAACCGCGATGGCGACGACGAACCAATTGCTGCTGCTCGACGCCGACGATACGCTCTGGGAGAACAACATCTACTTCGAGCAGGCGGTCGACGAGTTCCTCGACTTCCTCGCGCATTCGTCCATGGGTCCGGGCGAGGTGCGGGCGGTGCTCGACGAGATCGAGCGCGCGAACCTGCTGGTCCACGGGTACGGGGCGGCCAGCTTCTCGCGCAGCCTGCACGACTGCTACCACCGGCTCGCCGAGCGACCGATCACCGACCACGACCTGTTGCGGGTGCTCGGCTTCGGCGAACGCATCCTGCACCAGGACATCGAGTTGATCGCGGGCGTGGCGGAGACGATCGAGACGTTGGCCGCCCGTCACCGCCTCGTGCTGCTGACCAAGGGCCACGCCGAAGAGCAGCGGTTGAAGGTGGACCGCTCCGGCTTGGCCGACCGGTTCGAGCGGGCGGTGATCGTGCCGGAGAAGGATGCGGCGGTCTACCGGACGGTAGCTACCGAACTCAACGCGGACCCCGACCGAACGTGGATGGTGGGAAACTCCCCGAAGTCGGACATCAACCCCGCCCTCGAAGCGGGGTTGAACGCGGTCTTCGTGCCCCACGACCGGACCTGGGGACTGGAGCGGCAGGACCTACGACCGGAGGCGGGGCCGGGGCGGCTGCTGACGGTGGAGCGGTTCTCGGATCTGTTGCACCACTTTTAGGCTCAGACCGGAGGGGAAGGCGCCTCCGGCCCGGACCTCGGAGGGGCGTCGGCGGCGGAGCGGGATGCCGGGGTACCCGGGGGGGGCGCCCGTTGGGCGGTGGCGGTGGCGATGGCCCGTGCAACGCCGGGGAGGCGGCGCTCGCGGAACCACCCGTTCTCCCGTCAGCCGTCCGGACCCGCCATCGGCGTGGCGGCGGGCAGCGCGGCGAGTGCCGCCCCGACGTTGGCGTCGGTAACGAGGAGGAAGCCCGGATCGACGCGGGGCGGCACCGGCTCGCCGTTGAGGTGGCGAACCAACAGGTCGACGGCGATGGCTCCGGTGCGGCCGGGCAGTTCGGCGACCGTGGCGTCCAGCGCGCCGTTCGCGACGGCGGCCAGCGTGTCCGGCTCGCCGCCAAAGCCGACCACGACCAACTCCGGTCGCTCGGCCACGACGGGGGCGGCGGCGACGGCGATGGCCATCGCATCGCTGGCGGCGAAGATCGCGCTGGGTTGTGGTCCGTCCGGATCCGGGGTGAGCGGGGTCGGCGGCGCGGTTTCGTGGCCGGGAGGAGCGATCACGAAGGCGGATTCGGCGACCGTTTTGGCGACATCGGGGTCCCATGCCGTGGCCCGAGCGTCGACGTCGATCTCGGCGAAGCGGGCGAGCGCGGCGCGGAGGCCGCGCGCGCGGGCCTCCCCGGCCGGGTTGGCGAGATCGCCCTGGAGGTCGAGGACGATGCCCTGGCCGTCGAGCGAGGCGGCGATGTAGGCGCCGGCGGCGTAGGCGAGGGCTTCGTCGTCGCCAACCACGGCGCTCACCACGCCGTCGGCCGGTTCGGCGCCGATCGCGACCACGGGGATCCCGGCCGCGGCGGCGGCGTCAAGACCCGGGATCACGCCGATCGGGTCGATCGGACCGAGCACGATGCCCTCGACCCCGACAAGGGTGGCCGCTTTGATCTGGGCGACTTGGTCCGGGGCGGCGGCGTTCGGCAACGACACGACCGCCAGCTACGCTCCGTCCTGAGTCGCCCGATTCTGGGCCGCGATCGCGACGGCTTGCCAGTACGGCGCATCGGGGTAGGGGACGAGGAGTATCAGGCGATACGGTTCGTCGGCGAGGACCGGCCCGTCATTCCCGGCGGGTGGATCGACCAGCGAGCCGACGGGGAGCGGAGTGGCCATGGCGGAGGAAGCAATGGGCGCCCCCGGCAACGACGCTTCCCCCGCCCGACCTTGGGTCACCAGGCCGAGCAGCAGCAGCAGACCAATCCCGGCCAGCGCCCAAGTCGTTTGGCCACGAATGGCCCTGCCCGGCCCGCGCATTTCAACGTTCCACCCTCACGAACGACGGGTAGATCGGCACCGAGATCGGTCCCGAATATCCCGGCTACAGGTCCGCGCGGGCCGGTGGACCCAACGGGCCATTGACAGCACGGGCGGACCGGTTTACAAACGAAGCGGCCCCGCGATTCGCCACACCGTCCGGTGCCCGTCTTTCCCGATGCACGAGGGATCTGGGAGGACCGCCGGCAGCGTATCACGGAACGTGGCCCCGAATGGAGTGAAGGGGCGGGGTCGTTGCGGCTGGTTGACGCGCCCGCGTGTTGCCGCCGCGCCGACATGGACCCCGCCGACGTTGTCACGGTGGCTGGCCGTGGCGTCGCAACGGAGAGTTCCCATGACCGATGCCCGGCTGCCCGTCTTGCGGGCGACCGCCGTCAACCGGCGCGCGGTGCTGCGCGTGGCCGCCGGCGGGTCCGCCGCCGCCGCCGCCGTGTTCGGCCCGCGCTGGCTGACCGGGCGGCACCGCGTCGCCGCCGAGGCGATCAAGACCATCTCGGCCGAGGTCGTGCAGCAAGGGGCGGCGTTCAACCGCGGCGACGGCGGCGACGGGCTGTCGGTCCAGGGCGCCGACGGTGGCTTGCGGGCGGCGGCCGGCGCCGATCCGGTGTTCGTCTCCGAGCCGATCGCCGTCGATTTCCCGATGACCCACGTCGCGGCGCACTGGAACACGAACGCGGGCGAGAACGCCGTCGCGGTCGAGCTGCGTCTGTCCAACGACGGGGGGCGCTGGAGCAACTGGGTGCCCCTGACCATCGAGGGCGCGGGGCGGCCCGGGGCGAGCGGGGACGTGTTCGGCGGCCTGATCCCCGGCAATGGGGCACGGCAGGCGCAATACCGGGTCCGCTTCCGCGGGACCGGGGGCGACGTGCTGCTGCGCCGCGTCAACCTGACCTGCCTCAACACCACCGGCGGGGAGCGCGTCCGCGTGTTGCTGCCGGGATCGAGCGACGCCGCTGCGGCCGCGCCGAAGCCATCCATCGTCAGCCGCGCCGGGTGGGGGTGCTACGAAGGGTACCGGCTCAACGAGAAGGGCGAGGAGGTGTGGCCCGCCGAGTACGAGCCATGGGTCAAGGTCGTCTTCCACCACACCGAGACGACCAACGCCTACTCCAACGTCGCGGCCGAGATCCGGGCCATCTACTACTACCACGCGATGACCCTGGGCTGGGGCGACATCGGCTACAACGGGCTGATCGGCAACGACGGTCGGATCTACGAGGGGCGCAAAGGGCGCGACGGCCAGGTCATCGAGCCGGATCTCTGCGGCGGGCACGTGCTGCTCTGCAACTACGGCACGATGGGGTTCTCGATGATCGGCAATTTTCGCCAGGTCTCGGTCCCGTCGGGGATGTTCGAGGCCGGCGCCAAATTGTCGGCATGGGCCTGCTCGCGCAACGGCATCAACCCCCTGGCGACGAACCCCTTTCGCCGCACCGACGGCGTGGTGATCACCTGCAACGACCTGGCCGGGCACTACCAGATGCAAGCCAAAGACTGCCCCGGCGCCGCGGCGATCAACCAACTGCCCAGTTTCCGGCAGCGGGTCGCGACCATCGTCGCGGCCTACCCCAGCACCGCGACGCCGATCCCAACCCGGACCCCGACCTCGGCCACGACCGCCGCCGTCGCCGCGACCGCGACCGCGACCCGCACCCCGTCGCCGACCCGCACCCCGACCGCGGCCCCGGCACCGGTCAGCCTCGGCCTCTCGGTCGCCAGCGGCAATGTCGGCACGTCGCTCTCCGTCACCGGTGCCGGATTCGTCCCCGGGGAGCGGGTCGCGATCCACTGGGATTCGACCGGGACGACGGCCAGAACGACCGTCACCGCGGCCAGCACCGGCCGCATCCTCGCCGTGTTCCCGGTCCCCGCCGCCACCGGCGGCGCGCATCGGGTCATCGGTCGGGGGTTGACGAGCCTCCGGTCCGCGTCGGCGACCTTCACCGTCGTGCCGAATCTGACGCGCACCCCGACCGGGGGCACGGTTGGGACCAGCATTGCCGTCACCGTCCGCGGATTCGGCGCCAACGAGTCGGTCAGGCTGACGTGGGACAGCGAGGTCGGCCCCCTATTGGGCACCGCCACCACCGGTGCGACCGGTTCCGGGTCGGCCACGGTGCGTATCCCCGCTGGGGCGAAAGGCTGGCATAATTACACCGGTCTCGGCTCGATGAGCAACCTGCGCGCCTGGGGCGCGATCTCCATCTCGCCGAGCCTTGCCGTCAGCCCAACGGGGGGGGTGACCGGAACGGCGGTTGCGGCCACGGCCATGGGACTGCCGGCGAACCAGGGCGTGACGCTGGCCTGGAACAAGTCCGCCACCAGCGCCGGGACGGTCGTCTGCTCGGGAACCTCGAACGCCACCGGCGGTTTTGGCTGCAGCTTCGCGATCCCGGCGGCCAATGCCGGCAGCTTCCCTCTGGTCGCCACCGCCGCCGACGCCACCACCGTCAGCGCGACCGTCTCGGTGACCGCGTCCTCGGCGACCAGCACGCCGACGAGGACCAGCGCACCGACCAGCACGCCCACCAAAACCAGCACGCCCACTAAAACCAGCACGCCGATCAGAACCAGCACACCCAATGCGCCAACGGCGACCGCGACGCCCGCGACCGCTCCGTACCGGATCGCCGGCAGCGGGCGGTCGGCCAACTCCGGGTCCTCGACCCCGGTCTACGACCGCAACGAGGCGACCTACTGGATCAGCACGCTCGCCGCGACGCCGCCCTCCTCCGCCTTCGTCTACGTGGATCTGGGCGCGGCGCGGTCGATCGGGACGGTGCAGTGGCTGTTCGCCGTCGAAGGGATTGCCGACTCCTACCGGATCCAGGTCTCGAACGACCGCGTCACCTGGGTGGCTCTCACGCCGCAGCCGTACGGCAACGCCGGGATCGGCGTTTGGTTGGAGCTGAAGACGCAGACCACCGCCCGCTACGTTCGCTGGATCTTCACCAACCCGAACGGGGACGCGCAGATCGGAGGGCTGGCCGAAGTCCGGGTCTGGCCGTAGACCCACCGATCATGGTGCTTGCGGATCCGCCTCGCGCGGGCGGCTGGGTCGGGCCAGCCCGTGGTCGAGCCCGGATCGGACGACACCGGCGCCCGACGAGACCGCGGCGATGGCGGCGATGGGCCGCGAAGGTCCGCAAGCCGGGGAAGAGCCGTCCGGCGACCTGGCCGGTGGTCGGCCCCTGGACAACCGGGCGCGGACCATCTCCCTCGCGCCCGATCGAGACCACCGGTTGTCGCTGCTGTTTCGGCGTCGAAGGGCGTCTGGTGGCCGCGAACGCTGCCGCTGGCGCGATTCCTCGACCGGTCCCGCAACCGACGCACGCTCGGGTGCCACGAAACACGCGGACGACGGGCGACGGAACACGGCGCCGGAACCGATCGAACGGGTCCGCTCCGCGCGATCAGTCCGCCCGGGTCGCCGCCCCGACCGGGGACCCGGCGGCGAGCGCTTCGGCGTCGGCGCCCGGTCGTGCCGCGGCGACGGGGGCGACTCGGGGGGCGGGGTTGCGGATCAGGAATGCGGTCAGAGCGGCCACGCCGCAGGCGGCGGCACCGAGCAGGAAGGTGTTTTGGAGGCCCTCGACGAAGGCGCGCTGGGCGGCGTCGAAGACGGCCGGACCGGCTGCCGCCTGATCGGCCGGGATGGCGGCGCCGAGCTGTTCGATCCGGCCGTCGCCGATCAGCCCAACCAGGCGATCGCGCAGCGGAGCGGGTAGCGACACCTCGGCCAGGCGGTCCGTGGCGTGGACCCCGAGCCGGCTCTGGAGGACCGAACCGAGCACGGCGATGCCGAGCACCTGGCCGATGTTGCGCATGGTGTTGAGGATGCCGGAGGCGCTGCCGGCGATCCGGGGCGGCACGGCGGCCATCACCGCCGCGGTCATCGGGGCGAAGGTCATTCCCATCCCGGTCCCGGTGACGACCAGCGGCACCAACAGCGTGCGCCAGGTGGTGTCGACGGCGATTCGGGAGATGATGAGCAGGATCCCGCCGGTGACCAGAGACAACCCGGTGACCAAAATCCAACGGGCACCGATCCGGTCGGTCAGGCGGCCGGCGATCGGGGCGGCGACGAGGATCATCAGCGACATCGGGGTCATCGTCAGCCCGGCCCGGATCGGAGAAAAGCCGAGCGCGCCCTGGAGGAACAGCGTCATCGGGAAGAAGATGCCGAGCATCCCGAAGGCGACCGCGAGCGCGATCAGGTTGCCGACCCAGAAGTTGCGCTGGGCGAACAACTCCAGCTTCATCATCGGGTCCGGGGCGCGGCGTTCCCAGGCGACGAAGGCGACCAACAGCAGCACGCCGAGCGCCAACAGGCCGAGGATCGTCGGGTCGGTCCAACCGAGGTGACCGCCCTCGATGAAGGCGTAGACGAGGGCAAAGATGCCGCCGCCGGAGAGCACCACGCCACCCCAGTCCAGGCGGCGCGAGGCGAGGGGATCGGTCGATTCGGGGACGATGGCGAGGGTGGCGTAGACGGCGGCGATGCCGAACGGGACGTTGATCAGGAAGACCCACTCCCAGGCGTAGTTGGTGACAATCAGACCGCCGACGATCGGCCCGATCACGGCGCCAAGGGCGACCACCCCGCCCCACAGCCCCATCGCCGCGCCACGCTTCTCCGGCGGAAAGACCACCGTGATCAAGGAGAGAGTCTGGGGCATCATGAAGGCGCCGCCGAGGCCTTGGAGGACCCGGGCGAAGATCAGGGCGTTGACACCCGAAACGCCGATGAAGTCGCCCAACCAGCCGGCAATGCCGCAGAGCGCGGAGGCGGCGGTGAAGATACTCATCCCGACCACGAACAGGCGTTTCCGCCCGAGCACGTCGCCCATCCGGCCGAAGGAAAGCAGCAGCACCGCGTAGGTAAGGATGTAGGAATCAAGGACCCATTGGATTTGGGACAGGCTGGCGCCGAGATCCTCTTTGATCTTTTGCTGAGCGACGTTGACGATGGTCGTGTCCAGCAGCAGCATGAACACCGCGGCACAGAGCACCATCAGGACCAGCCACGGGTTGCGATCCTTGGCCTCGGCCTGGGCCATCGGGGACTGAGCGCGGGCGGTGGTGTCGGTCATCGGGAGCGGTCCTTTCGCGTGGAATCGGCGCCGAGCGGGCCGGTGGTCATCGGGCCGGGCGGACCCAGGGCGACGGCGCGGTCGAGGTCGTCGCGCAGGGCGGCGGTCAGGGCGGCGAGCGAACGGACGAAGACCGGTCGCTCGGCGGGATCGAGGCGGGCGATGGCGGCGCGGAGTTGGTGGCGACGGGCGGCTTTGATCTGGCCACCGATGGCTCGCGCGGCCGCCGTTGGCCGGACGAACACCTGGCGGCGGTCGCTGGGATTGGTTTCGCGCTCGGCCAGACCTTCCTCGACCAAGCGGTCCAGCAGCTCGGAGGCGGTGGGCATCGAGACGCCGATCCCGGCGGCGACCTCACCGACGGTGCGGCGCCCGTGGTGGTCGAGGATGAGGAGCGCCTTGATCTGGCCGGGTGGGCGACCCGCGGCCACCGGGTGGCAGCCCAGGGTGGTATGGAGTAGCTTGCCCAATTCCGCGATCTCGGCGAACGCCGCGTCGACCAGCGAATCCGGAACAGGGTCCTCCGGTGCGTGGCTCGTTTCGGATTCCGAAGTATTCATAATCCGAACTATACGGCGTTCGTGGCGCCCGGTCAAGGGCGCACGGAAAACGGCGGATCGCGGCCTGTCACGGTATCTCGTTGACGCAATCGTTGCGAAGGCCGATAATTCGGCCCTACGCCGTGGATCGTGAATCGAGGCCGCCGCTCGTGTCCGTCGAGCTTTTGCCTGCCCGGTCGCCTGGGTTGCCGATCCCGCTGACCCCGCTGGTGGGGCGGGAGCGCGACATCGCGGCCATCGCGGCGCTGCTCGCGCGGCCGGAGGTCCGGCTGCTGACCTTGACCGGACCCGGCGGCGTGGGCAAGACCCGGCTCGGCTTGCGGGTGGCGACCGACTTCCAGGCGGCGGGCGACGCCGCCGGTGACGTGCTGCTGGTGCCGCTTGCGGCGGTGGCGGAAGCGGGGCTGGTGCTGCCGTCGATCCGGCAAGCGCTCGAACTCCACGATGGCGGGCGGCGGCCGGGCACGGCATCGATCCACGACCTGCTGCGCGAGCGGCACATGCTGCTGGTGCTGGACAACGTCGAACACGTCGGCGCCGCCGCCGCCGATCTCTCGGCGTTGTTGGGCGCCTGCCCAGGGTTGACGATCCTGGCGACCGGGCGGGCGGGCCTGCGCGCCCAGGGCGAGTATGAGTATCCCGTCCTCCCGCTGGCGTTGCCGCGCGGCGACGACGGGGTCGACGGGCCACCGTCGCTGGCGACAATCGCCGAGTCCGATGCGGTGGCGTTGTTCGTCCAGCGGGCGCGGGCCGTCAACCCCGGCTTCGCCTTGACCGCGGCCAACGCGGCCGCGGTGGCCGAGATCTGCCGCCGCCTGGACGGTTTGCCCTTGGCGCTGGAACTGGCGGCAGCGCGGATCAAGCTCCTCTCGCCCCAGGCGATGGTCGCCTTGCTCGCCAAACGGCTCCAGCTCCTGACCGGCGGCTCCCGGGACCTCCCCGCCCGCCAACAAACCCTGCGCGACACCGTTGCCTGGTCCCATGACCTCCTTTCGCCCGACCTCCAGCGGTTGTTCCGCCGACTCGCCGTCTTCGTCGGCGGGTTCACCTTGGAGGCGGCCGAGGACGTGGCCGGAGACGGACACCGAACGGCAGAATTCGGAGGCGGAACGGCGGATGCTGAGAACGGACCGTCGTCCGATCGCCCGTCCTCCGACGTCCGACCTCCGACGTCCGTCTCGGTCCTCGACGGCATCGCCGCCCTGATCGACCAGAGCCTGGTCTGGCAGGACACCGCCGAGCACGCGGGTGATGGGAGCGAGCCACGCTACATGATGCTGGAGACGATCCGCGAATACGGCTGGGATCGGCTCTTGGCGAGCGAGGAGGCGGACGACCTCCGTCGCCACCACGCGGTCTGGTACCGGGCGCTGGCCGAGCAGGCGGAACCGGCGTTCGTCGCGGGGAGGGAGCAAGCGCGTTGGATCCGACGGTTGGCCAACGAGCATGGCAACCTGCAGGCCGCGCTGCGGTGGGCCGAGGAGCGGCGGGACGGCGATCTCCTCCTGGCGCTGGCCGGGGCCATGGCCGGGTTCTGGTGGCTGCGCGGCCACCTCGACGAGGGACGGCGGTGGCTCGAACGCGCGCTAGCGACGACCGCGGGGGCGGGTTCGGCGGCCGACCGGCGCAAGGCGCTGACTGGCATCGGGCTGATCCTCCAGGCCCGGGGCGATCTGGAGGAGGCGCGGGCGCCGTTGGCCGAGGCCCTGGTCCTGGCGCGGGCCGACGGGGATGACGCCGGAACCGGGCGGGCGCTGCTGCTGCTCGGCACCACCGCGCGACGACGGGGCGACGCGGCCGAAGCGGAAGCACTGCTGAACGAAGCCCTGGCCGCCGCGCGCCGGGCGGGTGACCCGTTCGGCGTCGCCCACGCGCTGGACCACCTCGGCCTGACCGCGGCCGGACGCGGCGCCCTCGACCGGGCCGACCAGCACTTCCGGGAAGCGCTGGAGCTGCAACGGGCGCTGGGCGACGGATGGAGCGCCGGGTTTTCCCTCGCCAACCTGGGGGCGGTCGCCCTGGCGCGGGGCGACCACGCGACGGCGCTGGCGCGGTACCGGGAAGGGTTGGCGCTGCGGCGCGACCAGGGCTACCGGATCGGGGTGGCGGAGTGCTTGGCCGGGTTGGCGGCGGTGGCGGCGGCGTGTCGCCAGCCCGAGCGAGCGGCGCGGCTGCTGGGCGCGGCGTGGGCGCTGCGCGACGCGCTGGGCGTCCCGGTCGCCCCCGCCGACCGGCCGCGCGAGGAGCGAACCGTCGCGGAGGCGCGGGCGGCGCTGGGCGAGGACGGCGTCGCGGCGGCGATCGCGGCCGGACGGGCGCTGACGGCCGAGGAGATGGAACACGAAGCGCGGGCGGTCACCACCGGCGAACCCCCACCGGAGGCGGAACCGGCCGCGGGCCGGATGGGACTGACCGCCCGCGAGCGGGAGGTGTTGCGCCTGGTGGTGGCCGGCAAGACAGACCGCGAGATCGCCGACGACCTCTTCATCGGCCACCGCACGGTTGGCACCCACGTCGCCAACATCCTGGCCAAACTCGACGTTCGGTCTCGCCGGGAAGCGGCCGTCTACGCGCTCCGCAACAACATCGGCTGACCGATGGCTGAGGAAACGGACATCGCCGCCGTCCGATCCAGCTACGACCGGGTCGTCGCCGACTACGCCACTCGTTACGCCGGCGAACTGGCGCACAAGCCGTTGGACCGGGCGCTCCTGGCGAGCTTTGCCGAGCAGACCCGACTGCTGGGGCCGATCGCCGACATCGGTTGCGGCCCGGGCCAGGTCGCTCGGCTGCTCCACGACCTGGGTGCGGCGGTCGAAGGGATCGACCTTTCCCCGGCGATGGTCGCCGAGGCGCGACGGCTCCACCCAGAGATCGCCTTCCGGGAAGGGACCATGCTCCACCTGCCCGTGGCGGACGGCGCGCTGGGCGGGATCGTCGCGTTCTACTCGCTGATCCACCTGACGCCGGTCGAGGTGCCGCGGGCGTTGGCGGAGTTCGCGCGGGCGCTGAGACCGGGCGGTCTGCTCCTCGTGTCGTTCCACGTCGGACTGGAGACGGTGCATCTGGACACGTGGTGGGACCAAGACGTGTCCTTGGATTTCCGATTCTTCGCGATGGAGGAGATCGTTGACTGGCTGGAGGGGGCGGGGTTCGCGGTCGAGGCGCGGGTGGAGCGGGCACCGTACGTGCCCATCGAACATCCGAGCCTGCGGGGGTACGTGCTGGGACGGAACGTGGGAGCCGATCGGTGATCGGCATCATTCCGGCGTCGGCCGTGCCCGAACCAGAAATGCGAGGCTGGGTGGTTCTGGAGAGGAACGCCACCGACCGGTTGACGCCGATGGAGCGATTTGGGGGCCGCGCAGGCAGGGGTTCTTACGACCAGCGATCTTTTCTCGCGTTGCTCGGCATAACCCGGGACATGGGGAGACCGGTCCGATCTCGGCCGTCGGGGCTTCGTCGGCGTCGCGAAGGTCGCTCGAACGGTTGGTGGCGCCGTGACCGCGCCCTTCGCCGGCGCACAACGTCCGCTCATCCCGGTCCCAGGTACGTCCTCACCCGCCCGATCTCGACGAACCCGAGCTTGCGGTAGAGCGGCTCGCCGTCCGGTGACGAGGTCAGAACCGCGAGCCGGCGCCCGCCGGCCGCGGCCTCATGGAGGATGACCCGGGTCATTGCCGCACCGATCCCGCGCCCGCGGACGTCCTCCCGCGTGACGACGTTAAAGATCCCAACCGCGTCCTCGCTCAGGTAGCGGCTGGCGGCGGCAACCGGCTCGCCGTCCAGACAGCCCAGATCGTGCCGCCACGGCTGCTCCGGGCCGAACCCGACCCGACCGAAGATCTCGACCAGCTTCGCCGCCACCTCCGGCGGTATCCCGAAACCGGCGCCAACGATGTCCCCGAATCGCGCGAACGTGGCCGGATCGGCGACGCGCGCGACGCGCAGCCCCGGCGGCAGGTCGTCGTCCGGCGGCATCGCGCCCAATTCCCGCGCCATCGCCGGGGAGTCGTCCGTCGGTGTCAGGCCGTGGGCGACGAGGCGCTCGCCGAGGTCGGGCGGGGCGCTGCCCGGCCCGACGTACCAAAGCATCGGCACGGCGCGGGCGCGGAACCGGTCCAGCGTGGTGGCAATCGCGGCGTCAGCGTCGTCCGGGGCGAATCGGGCCTGGGCGACGGTGTTGAAGAACGGGATCGGGAACCCCGTGATCAGGCGGATCAGATCCGGCCCGATGTGGACCTCCTCCGGGGGATGGACCGGCCATCCCGCCATCGACTCCCGCTCCAGGGCGTCCATCGTGGCGATCGCTTGGTCCGCGAACGCGGTCTCCTGGGGCGAGGGCATCGAGCGGCTCCTTCGCTAACGGCGCGACGCTCCGGGCGCCGCGTCCGGTCGTTGCGCCGACCGCGTCATCGCAAACGTGGCGGCCGGGTCGTCGGCCGATCGCTGGCCACCGGCCACGGCGGCGTAGCGAAGCAGGAAGCCGCCGATCAAGGTCAGCGTGGCGGCGGTCGCCGTTGTCGTCCGCGCCGGACGGCGACCGCCGCGGTGCGAAACCGCCCGGATTGCCATCGGCGCGACCAGCCCGGTGCCGACCACCCCGTACCGGACCAGGGCGCCGAGGCGGCCTTTGGTCAACGGCGCCGCCGTCTCTCCGAGCCGGGCGCGGGAGGCCCCAAGGACCGCCAACTCCGCGACCGCGGTCGCCTGCTCCAACTGTGCCAGCCGAGCCTGGGTTGCGGCCGGCGTGCCCGGCACCACGGCGAGGGCGAGCGAGACGGCGGCGGTGCCGTTTGAGAGCGCCGAACCGAGGAACAACGGCCCCATCAGCAGCGCGTTCTTGAACCAGAGCGGGACGGCGGTAGCGGCCAGGAGCACCCCGGTGTACCCGGCGACGAAAAACGCGAACGGTGTCCCGGCGGCGGCGATCGCCCCGGCCGGCAACCCCCGCGCCGCGCCGCGGACCCGGCCCCGCCCCAGCAACCCGTCCTCCGCCGCCTGGATCACCGCCGCCGAGGCGGAGAACAACCCGAAGACGGTGATCCCCCAACTCCCGGTCGACATCGGCGAGCGCCAGCGGACGGTCGAGAGCATCCGCCAGAACCGCCCCGGTCGGCCCAAATCCAGCACCAGCAGCACCGGACACGGCAGCAGCGCCGCCAGGGAGACGTAGCGCCCGGCGCGCACCACCCGGCGGTCCTCCTCCGGTCCGACCAGGTGGGCCACCGCCGCGACCACGAACGCCCCACCCGCGATCCCACCGAGATAGAAGTAGGCGACGATCAACCAGCCCCAGTGGGCCTTGTGGACGACGGGGATGCCGTAGTATCCCGGTGCCGCTTCCGGCGCGCCGGGGACCGGGGTGATGGCCGGTGCTGGCGGGGACCATGGCGTCATCGCGCGCCTTTCATCAGAGATTGGGCGCGCCGGGACCGGACGCCGCGCCAAGGGTACCAACTTCGCCCACCGGGCACCCGCCAACGCGAGGGAAGGTCGATCGTGGCGATCACGGACCGCGTCTACGCCGGGGACGAGGATTACGCTCGGATGCGGGCGTTGTTGCGGGTGATCTACCCACTGACCGTCCCCGCCGTCTATTGCACCGTCGGCGACTTGGACTGGTGGCGATGGACCCACGCCGAGGGCGACGACATCGGCGGCGCGCGGCTCTGGTTCGCCAACGACGACCTGGTCGGGTTCGCCTACCCCGGCAAGGACGAGGTCGACCTGATGGTCCACCCCGACCACCGCGCGATCGAGGACGCGATGCTGGCTTGGGCGGAAGCGCGCCGGGTCGAGACGGCCACCACGGCGAGGGTTGAGGGGCCGATCGGGTTCAACGCCTGGTCGTTCGCCACCGACACGTCGCGCGAGGACACCCTGCGCCGCCGCGGCTACGCGAAGCAGGAGGGGGAGTTCCTCTGCTTCCGCGCCCGTGCCCTGGAAGCGCCGGTGCCGGAACCGGCGCCCCCACCGGGCTACGCCGTCCGGCACGTCCGGGGCGAGGACGATCTGGCGCGCCGGGTCGCGGTCCACCGCAACGCCTTCGCTCCCTCCCGGATGACGGCGGCGAAGCACCGCGCGGTGATGGCCTCGCCGACCTACCGGCCGGATCTGGACCTGGTAGCGGAGGCCCCGGATGGCAGTTTCGCCGCCTTCTGCATCGTCTGGTTCGACCCGGACAACCGGATCGGCGTCTTCGAGCCGGTCGGCACCCACTCGGCCCACCGACGCCGCGGTCTCGCTACGGCCCTACTCTGCGCAGGGATGCGCCGCCTCCAATCCCTCGGCGCCCGGGTTGCTCACGTCAATTCCTGGGCCGTCGCACCCCCGGCCGCGGCCCTCTACGACGCCGCGGGGTTGACCGAGATCGGACGCAACCACCGGTGGAAACGTGACCTCGTCGACACCCGCCGTTCCGATCGAAGCGAAGAATGATCGTTTGTTGCAACCCCTACGGCACGAAGACGCGGTCGCCGAGGCGGAGGGTGGCGGCGGCCTCGCGCGGCGTGGCGTAGTAGCCACGCATCCCGTCGTTGAGGAAGACCAGGGCGTCGGTCACGGCGCGGCCGGGGGGCGTTTCCGGCGGCTGGTTGAGGGCGAAGCGGGAGAACTCGACGCACGGGGCGGCGACGGCGATCCGCTCCAACGCCACCAACCCGCCGGCGGTCTTCACCCGCAACCCCGCGGCCAGGTCGTCCTCGCCGATGGTGCCGTCGAAGGCGACCAGGACGTTCTCCCCGGCCACGCCGTCGGCCAAATGGTCCCCAAACCGCTCCCGCATCGCCGCGTAGTGCCCGGTGAAGCAGACGGAGAGGCCGTTTGTGCCGCCCCGGTTCTTCGAGGCGGGGTGGGCCCGGTTGTGGACGTCGAGGATCTCGTCCCCGTCATCGGCCAACCCGGTGACCCCGTCGGCGGTCACCTGCAGCGCCGGCACGGTCCGCAGCGGCGCGGGGTCGAACCATCGGGGCTGCTTCGCGCCGGCCTTCAGGCTCGCCGCCTGGACCTGCAAGCGGACGATGGCGCCAACGAGTTGCATCGGCATCACCCCGGCACCGGATCGGCAGACGGCGAGGCGTTGGTGGTCGCGCGGTGTCGGGCCACGGCGAAGAAGTTCCGCAGCACGGCCAAGCCGGCGGGGTGATCGTCGTCCCACCGCTCGGCGTGGAACTGGACGCCGAAGACGGGCCGGGTCGGGTCCAGGGAGCGGATCGCCTGGATCGGGGACCAGGCGGAACTGGCGCAGGCCGCGAAGCCGGACGGCACGGCGGTCAGTTGCCAATAGTGGGATTGGAAGAAGGTCGCGCTCGCCGGCAGCCCGTCGAACAGGTCGCAGGCGGCATCGATCCGGACCGGCAGATAGCCCCGCTCTTTGCGTTGACCGGGGGCAAAGCGCGGGTCCGGGTCGGGTTCGCCCGGCGCCAGCGGGCCGAGCGGCCCCCAGGACGCGCCGTGGGCGAGACCGATCAATTGGTGGCCGGCGCAGACCCCGAGCAGCGGCACGGCGGTTCCCCGGATCGTGTCGAGGATGCCGCCGAGCGCGGCGTCGGCGAACACCGCCCAATCGGTCCTGTTGCCGCCGAGAACGATCGCCGCCGGGTTCAGCGCCGCCAACGAGGCCGGATTGGCGACGGCCATCGCCAACACCTCCACCTCGCTCGATGCTCCGGCGGCGTCCACCAAGCGTTGGCGCGTGGCCTCCACCCGTCTCCGGTGGGCCGGGGCCAGGGCGGGGTTGGCCACGACGCCCTCGTGCTCGGTATCGACCAGGATGACGCGCATGACGGTGCCGGCTCCGATCTCGGGTCGAGCGGTCGCTCGCGCCAGTGTATCCAATTGCCGCGTCAGGGGGCTGCGATATACTGCGCATCGGCCAAGAGAGCGTGGTCGGATGCGGGTCCTGGGGCCGCCATTGGCGTCGCCACGGGCCGCGATTGCGCCGCCCGCCGTGCCGATCGTGCGAGGAGACGCCCCCGGTGCAACCGCAACGCAACTACGAGGCGATCGTCGTCGGGTGCGGCGGCATCGGCAGCGCCGCCGCTTACCACCTCGCCAAGCGGGCGGGGCGCAACGTGCTCGCGATCGAGCAGTTCGCCCTCGGCCACGAGCGCGGCAGCTCGCAGGACCATTCCCGGATCATCCGCCGCTCGTACCACGATCCGATCTACACCGCGCTCGCCGGCCCGACCTACCAGGTCTGGCGGCGGGTGGAGGAGGAGTCCGGAATCCCGTTGGTGCTCCAGACCGGCGGGTTGGACCTGGAGATGGCGGGCACCACCGGCCCGAAGAGCCTGTCCAATTGCGCCGTCTCGATGACCGAGCAGGGTGTCCCGTTTGAGGCGTTGGACGCCGGGGAACTGATGGCCCGTTGGCCGCAGTTCCGATTACCGGAGGGGGCGCGCGGCTTGTACCAGTCCCAGAGCGGACTGGTCGACGCGAAAAAGGCCAACGCCGTCCACGTCGCGCTCGCCCGCCGCCACGGGGCGACGATTCTCGACCGGTGCTCGGTGCGTGGTATCCGGTCGGTCGGCGACGGGGTGGAGGTCGAGACGGACCAGGGCACCTTCGCCGCCGGCCAGGTCGTCGTCGCTGCCGGAGCGTGGTCGAACGCGCTGCTCGGCCACCTCGGGTTGCGCTGGCCGCTGACCGTGACCCAGGAGCAGGTGACGTACTTCGCCACCCCCCACATCGCCGAGTTCGTGCCGGAGCGGTTCCCGGTCTGGATCTGGCGCGCGGCGCAAGGGTTCTACGGCTTTCCGGTCTACAGCGAGGTGGCGACCAAGGCCGGGCAGGACGTCGGCGGCGACGAGGTCACCGCCGACAGCCGCACCTTCGAACCGAACCCACGCAGCCACGCCCGCCTGATGGCGTTCCTCGAAGCGCACCTGCCCCGCTTCGTCGGGCCGGAGCTGCTGACCAAGACCTGCCTCTACACGATGCCGCCGGACCGCCACTTCGTGATCGACCGCGTACCCGGCCACCCCCGGATCGCGATCGCCGTCGATGCCGGGCACGCGTTCAAGTTCGCCTCCTTGATCGGCTTGATCCTTAGCCAGATCGCCCTCGACGGCCAGAGCGAGTACCCGATCGCGCCGTTCCGCGCCGACCGCCCGGCGCTGACCGACCCAACGTTCCGCCCGATCTTCCGCAACGAGGCCGTCCTCAGCCGCTAGCGCGTTCCCGACCGGATCGCTCGCCTCGCCCAAGGAGCATGCTTCGTGACCGACGCCGCGACCACGCCCGGACTGTTGGAACGCCTCCAAGCGGGGCCGGTGATTTGCGCCGAAGGCTACTTGTTCGAGTTCGAGCGGCGTGGCTACCTGCAAGCCGGCGCGTTCGTGCCGGAAGTGGTGCTGGAGCACCCCGACCTGGTCGCCCAACTGCACCGCGAGTTCGTCCATGCCGGGTCGGACGTGGTCGAGGCGTTCACCTACTACGCCCACCGCGAAAAGCTGCGCTTGATCGGCAAAGAGCACCTGCTCGAGGAGATGAACCGCCAGGCCCTGACCATCGCCAAACAGGTCGCGACCGAGACCGGCGCCCTGTTCGCCGGCGATATCTGCAACACCAACGTCTTCGTCGGCGACGATGCTTCCCGGCGGGCGGTGCGGGCGATGTTCGAGGAGCAGGTCGGCTGGGCGGCCGAGGCGGGGGCCGACTTCGTGATCGGCGAAACCTTCTCCTGGGCCGAGGAAGCGATGATCGCGCTGGAGGTGATCAAGGCGGCCGGCAAACCGGCCGTGATCACCCTCGCCATCCACCAGGAGCCTGAAACGCGGGACGGGCTGTCGCCGGAGGAGGCCTGCGCCCGGCTGGAAGACGCCGGGGCGGACGTGGTTGGCCTGAATTGCATCCGCGGCCCGGAAACGCTGCTGCCGCTGCTGCGCCCGATCCGGGAGCGGGTCACGGGGCACGTCGCGGCGCTGCCGGTGCCGTACCGCACTCGCGCCGAGCAGCCGTCGTTCCAATCGCTGCGCGACCCGGCCTACCCGGACCCCCCGGGCGGGCGCCCGTTCCCGGTGGCGCTCGACCCGTTCGTTTGCACCCGGTACGAGATCGCCGACTTCGCCCGCGCCGCCGCCGACCTTGGCGTCACCTACCTCGGCGTCTGCTGCGGCGCCGGTCCCCACCACATCCGGGCGATGGCCGAAGCCCTCGGCCGGACCCCGCCCGCCAGCCGCTACACCGCCGACATGTCCAAGCACGCCTTCCTCGGCACCGATCCGACCTTGAAGCCGGAGAACCGGGAATACGTGAAGGTGCTGTAGCGGTTGCCCCGCCGGTTCGTAGCGAGTGACCCGGAAACGGGGCGACGTTGCCCGTACGGCGAAAGGAGACGCGCTGGTGATCGCCCTTGAGCACGTCTCCAAAGCCTTTCCGGGGCGGGGCCCGGAGGTGCGCGCGGTCGACGACGTCAGCATCGCGGTCGGCGCCGGCGAACTGGTGGTCTTGATCGGACCGTCGGGCTCCGGCAAAACGACCACGATGCGGATGATCAACCGCCTGGAGACGCCGACCGAGGGCCGGATCACCGTCAACGGGCGCGACGTGCGCGACCTGAACGAGGTCGATCTGCGGCGCGGGATCGGCTACGTGATCCAACAGGGCGGCCTGTTCCCGCACTTCACCGTCGCCGACAACGTCGCGGTGGTGCCGCGGCTGCTCGGCTGGTCGCGCCAGAAGCGGCGGGCGCGCGCCCACGAGCTGTTGGCGCTGGTCGGGTTGCCGCCGGAGCGGTTCGCCGACCGCTACCCGCGCCAGCTTTCCGGCGGCCAGCAGCAGCGGGTCGGGGTGGCGCGGGCGTTGGCAGCCGACCCGCCGATCGTGCTGATGGACGAGCCGTTCGGCGCCGTCGATCCGATCACCCGCAAGGGGTTGCAGAAGGAGCTGCGGCGGATCCAGGCCGAGGTCCAAAAGACGATCGTCTTCGTCACCCACGACATTGCCGAAGCGTTTCTGCTCGGCGATCGTATCGTGCTGATGGCCGACGGCCGGGTGGTCCAGGACGCGACCCCGGCCGATCTGCTCCGCAACCCGGCCGACCCGTTCGTGACCGCCTTCATCGGCGAGGACCGGGGGCTGCGGGGGTTGCAGTTCACGACGCTGGAGGAACTGGCGGAACCGGCGCCCGGCGCCGCGACGCCTGGCGCGATGGTGCTCTCCGGCGCGCTCTCCATCCTGGACGCCGGGCGGGAACTGGGGCGACACGGCGCCAACGGCCGCCACGGGACGGCGAACGGCTTTTGGGTCGCCGACGCCGGCGGCAACCCGACCGGATACGTCAGCTTCCAACGGTTCGCCGCCACGTTGGGGGAAACCGTCGGCGCCAGCGATGCCGACCCGGGATCGGCGGACGGAGGCCACGGTGGAGTACCTGCGTGAGCACCCGGATCGGGTCTGGGAGCTGACCGTCGAGCACGTCCAGGTGGTCGCGGTCAGCGTCGGGATCGCGATCCTGCTCGGCGTTCCGCTCGGTATCCTGGTCACCCGATGGCGTCGGCTGGAAGGGCCGGTGATCGGCGCCGCCGGGATGCTCTACACGGTGCCCAGCTTGGCCCTGTTCGGGATCCTGATCCCCTACACCGGCCTCGGCCGGGACACCGTGATCGTGGCCCTGGTGCTCTACTCCCTGCTCGCCATCGTCCGCAACACCGTGGCGGGTCTGGACGGGATCCTGCCGGCCACCCTCGACGCCGCCCGCGGGGTGGGGATGGGCGGCGGCCAACGCCTGGTGATGGTGGAACTGCCGCTGGCGCTGCCGGTGATCCTGGCCGGCATCAGGTTGGCGACCGTCGCGGCGGTCGGGATCGCCACCATCGCCGCGGCGGTCGGGGTCGACGGCTTGGGTCGCTTGATCTTCGATGGCATGCGCCGCTTGGACACCGACCGCATCGTCGCCGGCGCCCTGGTCGCCTCGGTGCTGGCCCTCGCCGCCGACTGGGGGCTGGCGCGGCTGGGCGATCTGCTGCGGCGCGATCTCCGCCGCTCGGTCGGGAGGGGGTGACGAAGGCGATGCTCAACGACCTCGTCGAAACCTGGCGCTACATCGGGGACAACCGGGAGGAGTTTCTGGACCTCTTGACCGAGCACGTCCAACTGACGCTCGCCGCGGTGGTTATCGCGATCCTGATCGCGTTGCCGCTGGCGGTGCTGGTTAGCCGGGTCGAGATCCTGGCCAAGCCGATGACCTGGCTGGCGGCGATCGGCCAGACGGTGCCAAGCATCGCCGTGCTGGCGATCATGTTGCCGTGGCTGGGGATCGGGTTTCGGCCGTCGTTGTTCGCGCTGACCATCCGCGCCGTGTTGCCGATCTTCCTCAACGCCTACGTCGGCATCGCCGGCGCCGACCGGGCGGTGATCGACGCCGCGCGGGGGATGGGCAGCAGCGGCGCCCAGATGCTGTTCCTGGTCGAACTCCCCCTCGCGACCCCCGTTCTGTTCGCCGGGATCCAAACCGCGCTGGTGCAAACGATCGGCCTGGCCACCCTGGCCGCGTTCATCGGCGGCGGCGGGCTGGGCGACTACATCCTCCAGGGGCTGGGGATGCTCGATAACGAGGTGATCCTGGCCGGCGCAATCCCGATCGCGCTGCTGGCGATCGGGACCGAGTTCGGGATGGCCCGATTGCGCCGCTGGGTGGTGCCGGCCGGCTTGCAGACCCCGCGCTGATCGAACGGAGGCGGCGCCACCGGATGGACGGGTAGGATAGGATATCGACGGTCGGTCCGGGCGTCGGCTCGCGGGCGACGGCTTCGGTGGCTCGGTGATAAGGAGGGGAACCATGGCGAGGATCCGCAGGCTGCTGTCCCTGGTCGTCGCGTTCGGCCTGCTGCTGCCGATGGCGGTCGGGATTTCCGCCCAGGACGACAAGCCGACCGTCAGCATCGGCTCCAAGGATTTCACCGAGCAGGAACTGATCAACGAGATGCTGGCCCAACTGCTCGAAGACGCCGATTACGAGGTCGAACGCAACCTCAACCTGGCCAGCACCGCAGTCGTCCACGAGGCCCTGGTCAACGGCGAGGTGGACGCCTACATCGAGTACACCGGCACGGGGCTGCTGGCGGTCCTCGGCCTGGAACTGCCCGACGCTGCGGCGACGCCGACCGCGGGCGATGCGTCCGGGACCCCCGCCGCCGGCGGCGACGTCGTCCAGGCCGTCTACGACATCGTCAAGGCCGAGTACGAGGCCCAGTTTGACGCCACCTGGCTCGACCCGCTCGGCTTCAACAACACCTACGCTTTGGCCCTGACCCGCGAACGGGCCGAGGAGCTTGACGCGACCACCATCTCCGACCTGATCGACAGCGCCGGCGAGCTGACCTTTGGCGGCACGCAGGAATTCCTCGACCGGCCCGACGGCCTGCCCGGCTTGGAAGCCGCCTACGAAGGGTTGGAGTTCGGGGACACCAGCGGGCTGGACCCCGGGCTGCTCTACTCGGCGGTCGACGAGGGCGACGTCGACGTCATCTCCGCCTTCGCCACCGACGGCCGGATCCCGGCGCTGGACCTGGTGATCCTGGAAGACGACCTCGGATTCTTCCCGCCATACTTCGCCGCGCCGGTGGTGCGCCAAGACCTGCTCGAAGAAGACCCGGCCGTCGAGGACGTGTTGAACCAGCTCGCCGGCCAGATCGACGACGCGACGATGGCCGACCTCAACTTCCGGGTCGACGACGGCGGCGAGGAGATCGAAGACGTCGCTCGTGCGTTCCTCGAAGAGCGCGGGTTGATCGGGGAGTAATGCCCGGCGTTCGATCGTACGCGGTCGAATGCGGTTTCGGGCCGGAGGGGCGGGCGACCACGGTCGGCGTCCGCCCCTCTGGCCCCTTGGGCCGATCGCAGGCCGGGCGGGGACATCCGCGAGTCGACGTTCGCGGTCGAGCAGGACAACGATGTGTGATCGAAACGGGGACGCGACCGACCGTCTGCGGGCCGGCACCTGAGCGGCGAGCGGTCGCGGTGGGACGGACTCAGGCGGGGACCGTGCTCCTTCGCCCCGGGATGCTCGGCTGCTCGGGTTCGCCCGGTTGGTTCCAGAAGACCGCGCTCCTCCTCGAGTTCAGCGACGAACCGATCCGCCTCGTTCACAACGCGATCGCGGCGGTGTCTTCGTTCCCGCGCAGGGGCGCCGACGGACATTGACGGCGCCGTGGGTGCCGTCGTCCGGGATATTGCCCGGCATCGTTGGACCGTGTTAGGATACTGGATCATCCGTTCTACTCGTTTGATTCAAGACGCAGGAGTCTAGGGATGGCCGAAGTCCTGCTCTTCCACCACGCGCAAGGGCTGACCCCCGGCGTCGTCGCGTTCGCCGACGAGCTGCGCCGCGCCGGCCACGCGGTCCACACGCCCGACCTGTACGAGGGCCGCACCTTCCCCACCCTCGACGAAGGCGTCGCCCACGCCGGTGAGATCGGTTTCGGCGCGTTGCTCGAGCGAGGCATTCGGGCGGTCGAGGGGCTGCCCGCCGGGTTGGTCTACGCCGGCTTCTCGCTCGGGGTGATGCCGGCCCAGAAGTTGGCCCAAACCCGGGCCGGGGCGCGCGGGGCGCTCCTCTGCCATGCCTGCGTCTCGGTGATAGAGTTCGGCGCCGCTTGGCCCGCCGGGGTCCCGGTCCAGGTCCACGCCATGGACGCCGACCCGTTCTTCGTCGACGAGGGCGACCTCGACGCCGCCCGTGCGCTGGTCGCCGAGGTCGAGGACGCGGCGCTGTTCCTCTACCCCGGCGACCGGCACCTCTTTGCTGACCGCTCGCTGTCCTCGTACGACGACGCCGCCGCCGGGCTGTTGATGGAACGGGTGCTCGCGTTCCTCGACGGCGTCGGGTCGGTGCCTCGGTGATCCATTTGGACGGGCACGGACGTCCGAAACCGCCCCTCGCGGCCGACGAGCCCGCCACCCTCCTCGGCTTCCTGGAGTACCAGCGCGCGACGCTGGACTGGAAATCGCGCGGGCTGGGCGCCGCCGGGCTGCGGGCGACGGTTGGGGTGTCGACGATTACCCTGGGCGGGCTGCTCAAGCACCTCGCCTTCGTCGAGGACTTCTGGTTCTCCCGCGGGCTGGGCGGTCGAGACCCGGCGCTGCCGTGGGTCACCGGGGAGTGGGAAGCAGACTCATCCCGGAGTTGGAGCCCGTCCGCGGAGGAGCGCTACGAGGAACTCCTCGCCGTTTGGAGGGATGCGGTGGCCCGCTCCCGCGCGATGGTCGACGCGGCCTTGGCCGAGGGCGGCCTGGACGGGTTGGCCCGGCGGCGGTCACCGAACGGCGCGTCGCCGAGCTTGCGCTGGATCGTGGTCCACATGATCGCGGAATACGCCCGCCACAACGGCCACGCCGACCTGATCCGGGAGGCGGTGGACGGCCAAACCGGCGACTGACCGCCGCGTGGCCGCGAGCGACCGGCTCACGCCGCGGCGGTCCCACGAGGCCGACGGGGTTGGGGACCGGCCGGAGCTGTTCGTCGGCACGCTCCCGAGCGTGCGCGGCGGGTCGTTCGGGGCGGCTCGCCCCCGCCACGGCCGGTCCCTGTCAGAGTCGGCGCGCGACGGGCGCGGCCCGCAAAGCGCGGCGTGTCGCGTTCGCCGGAAGCCACGTCGTGTTCGTCGCTCCCCCGGGCGACGAGTGCCGCGTCATCCGACCAGGCCTCCGGACGACGGGACCCTCCCGACACGAGGGTTGCTGCGCTAAGGCTCAACCGCTCCACGCCCGGTCAGCGGTGGCTGTTGCGCCGCGATGTGCCTGGCGTCGCCGACGCGATTCCTCGCCTGGTCGCGCCGCGGGCCCGGCATGCGGCCCCGCCGGACATCGCGCGGTGGAACCGACTCACCGATCTCAACCTGCCGACCTGGACGCCGCCATACCACCCTTGGCGGCATCCCAGCGGCCGATTTTGACCGACCCGACGGCCGGTTCCCGCTAGATCCCAAGGTACGCGCGGCGGACCAAGTCCGACGCCAGGATCTCCGCGCCGGTGCCGTCGGCGATGGTCGAGCCGGTTTGCAGGACGTAGGCGTGGTCCGCCAGCTCCAGCGATTCGCGGACGTTTTGCTCCACCAGCAGGATGGTGGTGCCTTCGCGGGCGATGGCGCGGATGGTGGTGAAGATTTCGTCTACGAGCTTGGGGGCGATGCCGAGCGAGGGTTCGTCGAGCATCAGCAGCGCCGGCCCGAGCATCAGGCCGCGGGCGATGGCGACCATCTGCTGTTCGCCGCCGGAGAGCGTGCCGGCCCGCTGATCGGCGCGCTCCCGCAGCCTCGGGAACATGGTCAACACGCGCTCCATCGCCGCGTCCTCGCCGGCGCGGGCGCGTGGGCTGTGGGCACCGACGAGCAGGTTCTGGCGCACGGTCAGCCGGCTGAAGAGCCGCCGTCCTTCGGGGACGTGGGCGATGCCAAGCTCGGCGATCCGGTGGGCGGGTTGACCGGCGAGCCGTTGCCCGCGAAAGGCGATCTCGCCCCGCTCGGGGCGGAGGAGACCGGAGATCGTGCGCAGGGTGGTCGTCTTGCCGGCGCCGTTGGCGCCGATCAGGGCGACGATCTGACCCTCGCCGACGTCGAGGCTGACGTCGTGGAGGGCGGGCACCCCGGCGTAGGCCGCGCTCAGGTGGCGGACCTGCAGCAGCATTAGGCGCTGCCCTCGTCCCGCGGCCGGTACTTCTCGCCCAGATAGGCGGCGATCACGTTCGGGTCGCGGACGACCGTTTGCGGCGGTCCCTCGGCAATCTTGCGCCCGGAGTCGAGGACCACCACGTGGTCGGAGATCGGCATCAGCACTTCCATCACATGCTCGACAAGCAGCACGGTCGTCCCCCGGTCGCGGATGGCGCGGATCAGGGCGACCGCCTGGGCGCGCTCGGCGGGGTTCAGCCCGGCCATCACCTCGTCGAGCATCAGGAGGCGCGGCTGGGTCGCCAGCGCCCGGGTCAACTCCAGCCGCTTCTTGTCGGCGATGGTCAGATCGGCGCCTCGGACCCGTGCCCGCCCGGCGAGACCGGTGAAGGCCAGCAGATCGGTGGCCCGTGCCCGGGCCTCGTTCGCCCGGTTGGTGCGCGCAAACGCGCCGATCATCACGTTGTCGAGCACCGTCATCTCGGGGAAGGTGCGCACGACCTGGAAGGTGCGGGCCAGCCCGGCGCGCAGCACCCGCTCCGGCGCCCAGCCGGCGATCTCGCGGCCGGCGAACCGGATCGTCCCGCTGGTCGGCGGGAAGAAGCCGGAAACGCAGTTGAACAGTGTAGTCTTGCCGGCCCCGTTCGGGCCGATCAGGCCGACGATCTGATGCTCCTCGACCACCATCGAGACGTCCCGGTTGGCGTCCAGCCCCCCGAACCGCTTGGAGACGGCGTGGAGTTCGAGCAAGGCCGGCATCAGTCGCCCGCTCCCGGAGCACCGACCAGCGGCGCGTCGCCCCGCTCGGCCCCGTCACCCGCCGGCCGCACGGCCCGCCGACGGCGGCGAACGCGGTCCCCAACCGCGACCAGCCCGTTCGGCTGGAAGACCGCGATCAGCATGATCAGCCCACCGTAGAGGACGAGGTCGAGGGTGTTGCCGGAGCCGGCGAGCTGGCTGCGCGTGACCTCCGAGAGCGGGATCAGGACCAGCGCCCCGAGCAGCGGACCGACGACGGTGCCGACCCCGCCGAGGATCGCGACGAGGGCGATCAGCACGGAGAGCTCGAGCCGCATCGTGGTCTCGGGGTCGATGAAGAGCAGGTACTGGGCGTAAAAGGTGCCGAAGACGGCGCTGACCGCCGCCGAGATGGCGACCGCGATCAACTTGTAGCGCAGCACCGGGACGCCGAGCGATCGGGCCGCCTGCTGGTCGTTCTTGATCGCGCGCAGGTAGTAGCCGAGCTTCGAACGCTCGACGGCGATCGCGATGGCGACGGCCAGCACGGCCAGGCCGAGCACGACATAATAGTACGGCACGCGCGACTCGTTGAACTGGAGGAACGCCCAGGAGTCGGTCGGGCGCCGGTCCGGACCGCGGACGAAGGGGATGGTCATGCCCCGCGCGCCGCGGACGAACGCCCAGTTGGTGAACAGGATGAGCAGGATCTCCGCGAGCGCGATCGTGGCGATCGCGAAGTAGTGACCGCCGAGGCGGAAGAACGGGAAAAACACGGCCACCGCGAAGCCGGCGGCGATCACGGCCCCGATTGGCATCCCCAGCCAGGGGCTGACGTTCCAGCGGTCGAGCAGCACGGTCGACGTGTAGGCGCCGATGCCGAAGAAGGCGGCGTTGCCGAGCGAGATCTGGCCGGCGAAACCGCCGAGGATGTTCCAGGCCTGGGCCAGCCCGGCGTAGAGCAGCACCAGCACGGCGGTGTTCAGCCAGGAGCCATCGTCCACGACGAGGGGGAACACCACCAGGGCGGAGAGTGTCGCGGCAACCGGGAGCCAACCGCCAGGTCGAGAACGGGCGAAGCCGGTCACCGTTAGAACCGCCCGAACAGGCCCTGGGGCCGGACCAGGACGACCGCCAGGTAGAAGCCGAAGACGACGGCGTACTTGTAGGCCGGCGAGAAGCCGAACAGGGTCGGGCTGACGACCTCGACCAGGCCGACCAGCAGCCCCGCGACCAGCGCGCCCGGCACGCTCCCGAAGCCGCCGAGGGCAACGGTGATGTAGGCGATCAGGGCGAAGACGACGCCGACCGACGGGTAGATGTAATAAAACGTGGCCAGCACGGCGCCGGCCAGCCCGACGCAGGCCGCGCCCAACCCCCACCCCAGGGCGAACATCCGGTCGCTGTTGATCCCCATCAACGTCGCGGTCGCCCGATCCTCGGCGACCGCCTGGAGCGCGAGGCCGGTGCGGCTGCGGTCGATGAACAGGTAGAGGGCGAGAAAGGCGAGGCCGGCGAGCAGGGCGGCGGCGCTCTGGGGCACCCCGAGCGAGACCGAACCGACCTCGACGCCGCCGCCCGACAGCCCGGCCAGGAAGGGGGCCTCGACCGAGCGAAAGTCGGGCGACCAGAAGAACTGGGCCAGCCCGCGCAGGAACAGCCCGAGGCCGAACGTGGCGAAGATCTGCGCCAGCATCGGCGCGTGGAGGATGCGCGAGATGATGCCGCGGTAGGTCAGCACCCCGAGCAGGAAGAGCAGCCCGACGGTTGCCGGCAACGACAGCATCGGATCGAGGCCGACGAGCGAGCGGCCGAAGAAGGCCGCGTACATCGCCAGCATCAAGAACTCGCCGTGGGCGAAGTTGACGATCTCCATCAGGCCGAAGATCAGGGTCAGGCCGACCGAGATCAGGGCGTAGACCATCCCGATTAGCAGCCCGCTGGCGATGGCCTGAAGCAGCACGTCACCGTCCACGTGGTCCCCTTCGAGACGCGAGACGTGAGGATCGCGGCGGGAGGAATCGGGGATCGGAAGCGGGCAGCCCCGTCGTACTTCCGATGCCCGACTCCGCTTGGTTCGCGGCTACGGCCGTTGGTCCCACGGGGCGAGCGGGACGACCGGCTCGACGACGGCGAACTCCGGCGGGAACACGGTGCGGTATTGGCCGCCCTGGACCTGGACGATAATGCCGCGGCCGAGCTCGTTCTGCTGGTTGTCGTCGAAGGTGACGCCGGTCCACGGCATGATCGTGTCGGCCTCGCCGAGGTTGGTGTCGACGAGCGCCTGGTGGATCGCCTCGGGATCGGTCGAGCAGGCGCGGTTGATCGCGTCGAGCAAGACCAGCATCCCGGTCAGGCCGCGGGCCGGGACGTCGTAGAGGTCTTTGCCGGTGGCGGCGCGGTACAACTCGTTGACCTGGCCGGCGACGGGCTTGACCTCGAAGATGTCCGGCGAGAAGGCGGAGCGGGTCGCGATGCCTTCGGCGTCGGCACCGACCGCCTCGACAAAGGCCGGATCGGCGTAGCCGGCGTCCTGGGCGACGATCATCTGCGGCAGGTAGCCGAGCTGGCGGGCGGTCTGGACGGTCAGGATCGCGTCGGTGGTGTAGGACGACGGGATCAGCACGTCCGCGGCCTGCTGCTGCAACGCCTGGACCTCGGCGGTCAGCGACGACGCGCCGGTGGCGTGGCGGACCTCGCCGGCGATGGTGAGCCCGCGCGTCCCGGCCTGCTCGGTTAGGGCGGCGGCGCTGTTGACCCCGAAGTCGGTGTCCTCGTAGAGCAGGGAGACGGTCTCGAGGCCGGCGCTCTGGTTGGCGTTCAGCGACTCGATGAAGTCGTAGATACCCTCGGAGAAGGTGCCGTCGTGCGGCGAGGTGCGGAAGAACCAGTAGTAGCCCTGCTCGGTTAGGTCGGGCGAGGAGGATTCGGCGTTCAGGAACGGGATCCCAGCGCGCTCGGCGGCGGTGCTGGCGGTGCGGGTGACGGCGCTGTTGTAGGCGCCGAAGAGCGCGACCACGTTCTCGTCCTCGATTAGCCGGGTCGCTTCCGACTGCCCGACCTCGGCCTGGCCCTGGCTATCGGCAAAGACGAGCTCCACCTGGGCGCCGTCGAGGGTCGGCAGCCCGGCGCCGGCCGCCAGCGGCAGCGGCACCTCCGCCCGGTCCTCGTTGACGAACTCGACGGCCAGTTCGAGCGCCGCCCGCTCGTCGTTGCCGACGGTGGCGGCGGTACCACTGAGGGGCAGGATGACCCCGACCCGGACCACGCCGTCCTCCGGCGCCCCGGCCGCGTCGGGCGGGCACTCGACCGCGACGGGGGACGCCGCCGGCGTCGCGTCCTGGATCGCGCCCCGCGCCCCGCCCGCGCTCAGGGTCAGGATCGGCGCGAGCAGCCCGACGACCGCCAGCGCGTTCCAATTCCACCGGTGATGACGTCGCATCCTGCCCTCCTTGGCGCGGCTACGGACGGACTCCCTCGACGACGGAGATGGTACCCTCAGTTCTTTGTGTTCGCCCGCCCGCCTCCCAGCCGAACGCGGCGGCGACCCTCACGAGACCGCGAGCGCGGCCACCGGGACGTCGGTGACGAGCATGTGTCCGGGCGCATGGGTCAGCATCAGCGGCGGCTTGGTCGCGATCGCGACCGCCTGCGGCGTTACCCCGCAGGCCCAAAAGACCGGAACGTCGCCCGGATGCATCGCCGGCGGGTCTCCCCACTCCGGCCGAGCGAGATCGGCGATCCCGAGGTCGGCCGGGTCGCCGACGTGGATCGGTCCGCCGTGGACCGCAGGGTAACGCTCCGTGATGGCGATCGCCTCGGCAACGCACCCGGGCGGCATCGGTCGCAGGGTCACAACGAGCGGGCCCTGGAACGGACCGGCCGGGGCGCAGGGGCGGTTCGTGCGGTACATCGGCACGTTGCGACCGGCTTCGACGTGGCGGACGGGCACCCCGGCGGCGATCAGGTCCCCCTCGAAGGTGAACGAGCAGCCGATCAGGAACGCGACCAAGTCGTCGCGCCAGAGGTCGAGCAGATCGTCGCGCTCCTCGACCAACTCGCCGTCGCGGTAGACGCGGTAGCGCGGGATATCGGTCCGGACGTCGGCGCCGGGCGCGATCTTGGGCGGTTCGGGCGAACCGGGCGCCGTCACGTCGAGGATCGGACACGGTTTGGGGTTGCGCTCGCAAAAGGAACGAAAATCCGCCGCCAGATGGCGCGGCAGGACCACCAGATTGGCCTGGGCGAACGCCGGCGCGAGCGCGGCGGTGTGGCCGCGGAAGGCGCCGGCGCGCACGGCCGCGCGGACGGTCCATGGATCGTTCAGCGCTTCGGGAGCAACCTGCGTCGCCATACCCACCTCGCTTCCCGACGACCCGGAAGCGCGGGCCTGAGCGGGGGCGGACGGTAGCACGGCGGATCGGGGCTGTCAATCGCGGTCTGACGGGCCGAGTGGTTCGGCGTTGGCGATGGTCGCCGATGCCCGTACAATCCCATCCACCGTGTCGGCCGCCCTACCCAGGAGACCGCGTCCCATGACCCAGGCTCCCCCTGCCTCCGGTCTGTCCGCCGCCACGCTGGACGCATTGCTGTCCACCCGGGGCAAGGATTTGCCGCCGCCGCGGATCGGCGACCCGCGCAAGTCCGCCGACCTGATCTCGTTCATGTCCGGGTTTCCGGACCCCGCGTCACTGCCCGCCCAGCAGGTGGCGGAGGCGACCGCGCGGGCGATGGAGAAGGACGGCCGGTGGGCGCTGCAGTACGGCGCGACGATGGGCTACACCGGGTTGGTCGACGCGCTGCTGGACAAATTGGGTCGCCACCAGGGGATCCGGGCCGGGCGCGAGAATGTGCTGATCACCGCCGGCGGATCGCAGGCGGTCGCCCTCACCCTGGACCTCTTGGTCGATCCCGGCGACACCGTGCTGATGGAAGAGCCGACCTGGATGGGGTTCGTCTACGCCTTGAACAACCTCGGCGCCAAGAGCGTCGGGGTGCCGGTCGACGAGCACGGCACCGACCTCGAGGCGCTGGAACGCGAGCTGAAGCGCCTCACGGCCGAAGGGGTCCGGCCGAAGCTGATCTACGTGATCCCGAACTTCCAGAACCCGAGCGGCGTTTCGACCACGCTGGCGCGGCGGAAGCGGATCGTCGAACTGGCGCACGAGTATGGGACGCTGATCCTGGAAGACGACGCCTACTACGACCTCCGCTACGAGGGTGAATGGCTGCCGCCGATCTACACCCTGGATGAGGTCGGGCAGACCTTCTACCTCGGCACGTTCTCCAAGATCATGGGGGCCGGGATGCGGCTGGGTTGGCTGGTCGCGCCGCCCGCGATCATCGGCAAGCTGGCGACCTTAAAGATCGACGGCGGAACCAACGTCTTTGGCTCCCACGTCGCGGCCGAATGGGTGCCGCGCCACCTGGACGACCACATCGCCAAGCTGCGGGAAATCTACCGGCGGCGGCGGGATCTGATGCTGGCGTCTCTGGCGCGGCACATGCCCGAAGGCACGACCTGGACGACGCCGGAGGGCGGCTTCTTTATCTGGGTCACGTTCCCGGAGGGCGTCGACACGGTCAAGATGCTGCCCCAGGCCCGGGAGCGGGGCGTCGAGTTCCTGCCCGGTCGCACCTGCTACGCCCAGGACCGGGGGCACCGGTTCCTCCGCTTGTCGTACTCCTTCGCCGAGGACGAGCAGATCGACGACGGTATCCGGATCGTCGGCGAAATCGCGCGGGGCGAGCTGCTGGAGACGGGCCGCGCGTAGGGAACGGGACCAACGGGCCGCCTGTCCCGGAACCGGGACTCCTTTCCCCTCGATGGGTAGTTCGGAGCGCCGCGAAGGATCGCTTGCCCGTGGGCGACTGCGGCGGCGGGCGATGCTTCGCCGCGCTCGGCACGATGGACGGCGGCCGCCCGGGACTGCAACGCCGGGCCGGTTGAATCGGGTGAATCGGCGACGCCGCGTCGCTTGGTCGGGATCCCCCGCTCCCGGACCGGCGGCGCCATCGCAGACCGGCGCTCGGTCGAGGTCGGCGCGTCCACATCAAACCCGGTTTGACAGACGGACACGGTGTACGTATGCTGGATTCACCAGTTCCCCGCCTGGATGATGGGCCGTGATTGGGCGTCCCCGTGCCCGACCGGTGTCGCTCGCCGACGCCCGAAAACCCCGCGGAAAGGTCGCCGATGGCCGCGTCGGTTCCTCGAATGAAGGGACGGATTCCGGCTGGGACCGTGCGCTGGGTTCGCGGTTCCCGGGTGCCGGACTGGCTGCGGCCGGCGCGGGGCGTGGGCCGACGGGTGCGGCGGCTGGCCGGCGGTGCGGGCGCCTGGCTGCCGGACGTGGTCGCCGAGCCGTGGCGGGTGGTCGTCGGCGCCCTCGGGGTGCTGGTGCCGGGGTTGGTCTTCGCGGCGTTCGGGTCGGCGACGTCGCCGGTCGCGCCGAGCCTGATCCTGCTGGTGGCGATCGCGTTCTCGACCTACCTCGCCGACTGGCCGGGCGGCGTCACCGCCTGGACACTGGCCGCCCTGATCGGCGACCTCTGCTTCGTCGGCGACCCGTGGCGGTTTGACGCCCCGCGGACCGCCGACGAGGCGTTCGGTCTGGCGACGTTGCTCGGCGGCGGGATCGCGCTCGCCTGGCTGGTCGAGCGCCTGAAACGGGAAAGCGCGGACGACCGCCTGGCCGCCGCCGCCGCCCGGGCCGCCGCCGACGCCCTGGCGGTGCTCGAAACGGTCGCCGCGCGGCCGGCAACCGACGGCTCCGGGGGCAGGATCGCGGACGCGCTGGTGACGGCGATGGTGCGCTTCAATCGCGCCCATGTCGGGGCGTTGTACCTGGTCGACGGGAACGGTCGCCTGTGCAGGTCGGCCGAATACGGGGCGGGTGACGCCGCGCTGGCGTTGCCGGCGGCGATCGGGGCGGCGGACGGCCTGACCGGTGTGGTCGCCGCCGGGCGCCACCCGGTCGGGGTGCGCGACATCCTTAGCGACCCGCGCTTCGAAGGAGACCCGTGGCGCCTGACGGGGGCGCGGGCGATCCTCGGCGTGCCGTTGATGGCCGACGATCGGTTGCTCGGCGTGGCCGTCGTTGGGTTGCTGGTGCCGCACCGGTTCTCCCGCACGGATACCGCCAAGCTGGAAGCGGTCGCCGGCCGGGGGGCGGCGCTGCTGGCCGCCGCCGAGCAAGCCGGGCGGCGAGAAGCCCTGCTCGGCACCGCCCGCGCGGAGCAACGGCGCCTGGGGGCGATCATCGGCGCGATGCCGGAAGCGGTGGTGATCGGGGAACCGCCGGACGGGCGGATCGTCGCCGTCAACCGCGCGGCCGAGGCGTTGCTGGGGACCCCTCACGAGGCGCCCGGCGGCGACGTCTGGGCGGTCTTGCGGCTGCCGGACGGGTCGCCCATCCCGGCGTCCGACACGCCGCTCGGGCGCGCCCTCGGGACCGGTGGGGTAGCCAGCGGGACCGAGTTGCTGGTCCGCCGCGAGGGCCGTCCCGACGTCCCCGTGCTCGCCAGTGCCGCGCCGTTGACGCGGGCCGACGGGGCAGTGGCCGCGGTGGTCGCGGTGTTCCAGAACATCGCGCCGCTGAAAGAGGCCGAGCGGTTGAAGGACGAGTTCGTGTCGGTGGTCTCCCACGAGTTGCGTTCGCCCCTAACGCCGATCCGCGGCTTCGTCCAGCTCGTCGCCCGGGAGCTGGAGCGGGAGGGCGGGCACGCCGTCCACGTCACCCGGCTGCGGTCGCTGGAAACCCAGGTCGACCGTGTCACCCGCTTGATCGATGACCTGCTGGACGTGTCGCGGCTGCGCGCCGGTCGCCTCGACATCCGTCCCGAACCGACCGACCTGATGGCGGTCTGCCGCGACCTGGTCGCGATTCGCGCCACCGCCGCGCCGGATCACCGGATCACGTATTCCGCCTCGGGTCCGCCGGTCGTCGGGGTCTGGGATCCGGACCGGCTGACCCAGGTGGTGGACAATCTGATCGGCAACGCGATCAAGTACGGGCCGACGGGTGGCCAGGTCACCGTTTCGCTGGCGGTCGACGAGGGCGCCAACGAGGCCGTGCTCGACGTTTCCGACGACGGTCCCGGGATCCCGGTCGCCGACCAGCCCCACGTCTTCTCGGCGTTCTACCGGACGAAAGACGCCGCCGAGAGCCGGGTCGCCGGTCTCGGCCTCGGGTTGTTCATCTGCCACGAGCTGGTCACGGCCCACGGCGGCACGATCGCCGCCCGTACCGCGCCGTCCGGCGGGGCGTCGTTCGTGGTCCGGTTGCCGTTGTCACCGGCGGACCGGACGACCGCGCCGGAAGTCCGGGAGACGATGACGGCGGCGTAGTGCCGGTGCTACCGGCGCCGCAGCAGCGAAAACCCGGCCGGGATCACGGCCATCGCAGCAACGACTCCGATGCCGCCCAGCAGCCACGGCAGCAGATCGCTGCGGGCGCCCGCGCCCGCCGTATCGTCGGGTCGCGCGATCGCGGCGCCACCCGGTCCAACCCGTGACGACACGCGGCCGGGTGCTGGCGGCTCGGGGACGGCCTCCGCGCTCGCGGAGGCCGTCGGCAAGGGTACCAGCGAGCCGACGGCGACGGGATCCCGCAACGCGGCGCCGGTTGGGGCGATCGGCACCGTTGGGGCGGAATCGAAACCGGTGGTCGCTCGCGGCGGCGGCGGCGGCGTTGGGACCGGTGTCGCGTCGGGTCCGCCGGTGCCATCCGACCCGACGATGGCCGGGCCAGTCCCGCCGACCCCGGTTCGACCGCCAGCGCTGGCGGTTGGATTGCCGTCCGCCGGTTGGACAGCCGAACCCGGATCGCTCACGCCTCCGATCGGTTCGTCTTCGGATGAGCGGTCGCGCTCGGAGGAGATCGGTTCGGCGGGAGCGGCGGTTGGGTCGCCGGACGGCGCCGGCGTGGGATCGAGCGGCAGGGCTTCTTCGGAGGCCAGCACCAGGGTGCTGGCGGAGGCCAGGAACTCGCCGGTCTTCCCGTCGGTGAGGACGAACCCGATCCGACGGTCGGTTTCCGTGCGCGGGGCGACCCACCCGAGCACGAAGCCACCCGCGCCGTCGTAGGTGCCGGTGCCCGTATCGAGGAACAGCCCCGCGTCGGCGGTCAAGACGGCCCCGGACGTGCCCCAAACGTCCAGGAACGTGGTCTCGCCACCGGCCACGGTATCGGGCGCCCAGACCGCCGCCGAGCCGGGATCCGGATCGGGGTCCGATTCTGGCCCGGGGATTGGGACCGGATCGACTTCCGGTTCTGGTCCGGGAACCGGTTCCAATTCCTGGTCTGGTCCGGCGGCGCCGCCGGCACCGTCGGGCGGCGGCGGAACCTGAGCGGTCAACGGCATGAGGGCGTTGGCGAGCGAGAGGCTGTCGGTGTCAAGCAGGTTCTGGCTGTTTACCGAATAGACCACGTCCCCGACCCGCCAGTAGACGAGGTCGTAGGCCGAGGTCAGGTCGTGGTAGGCAACGGCGCCGGCGACGGTGGCGTTCGGCAACAACTGGACGTTGCGGTCGTAGGCGGAGTAATCGGGGATGTCACCGCCGGCGGTGCCGGTGATCTCGAGGAACGTCGGCGGGCCTCCCCAGTTCACCCAATAGAGGGCATACCCACCACCCCAGGCGGAGATGCTTGGTTCGCCGGCGAAGGGCGCCGGCACCCAGCCCGGCACCAGCACGTCGAAGCCCGCATCGAGCCGCGCCGCCGACTCCGCACTCAACCACTCCGGCGTTCCCTGGGCGTTCGCCGGCCGGGCGAAGGGAGCCGCGGTCGACACCAGGAGGGCGAGGAGGATCGGCGTGGCGAGAACGACGGGCCGGAGCCTTTCCACGCGGCGATGACTCCTCTGGTCCGTCGTTGCGATGGGTGGAGCGGAGCGCCGTGCTTCGCGATCCACCGCTCCCCCCAGAACGCGATGGGGGCGCCGCGTTCCACGCCGTGCACCTCCATCAAAGACACGCCGTAGGGAAGAGAGGGTACCACCGATGCACGACATCGTCGGTTAGCCGTTGCCGCTGTTGCCGCCGTTGCCGCGCTCGCGATTGGCGTCGTCCTCGTCCACGAGAGCAGGAGGCGCGTCCTCGGTCACGGCGCCCGGATCAGGGTTGTCGCTGTCGGCGGCCGAGACCGCGATGCCGCCGGGCACCTCGATGCTGGCGTCGCCGAGCAGGATCCAGGGCGGCATGTTTTCTTCGCCGGTCGGGGAGCGATTGGTGAAGGTGATCGTGTTCCGACCCGATCGGAACACCATCGCCGGGATCGCGGTGGTGAGCGTTTGCCAGTTGGCGTCCGCACCGTCGCCGTAGCCGACCCCGTTCCAATCGGGGAACGGACTGGCGTCGTCGTAGACGGTCTGCCCATTGACTTCGATCCGCATCGCGGTGTCCTCGGCCATCATCTCGTCGTCGAGACCGGTGACGCTGAAGATCGGGTCGCCGGTCGGCGCTTGGTCGAGCGTGAACGAGAGCGAGGCGCTGGATTTCCCGCTCTCGCCGCCGTACAGCGCCACCCACGGCCGACCGTAGTAGTCGCCATCGCCGTTGAAGGAGCCGCCGTCCCAGTTCTGAGCGGCGAACGAGACGGTGGAGCTTCCCGCGCTGGCCCCCCCCGAACCAGACCGGGCGGTGGGTGCCGAAGACGAGTCCACAGCGGTCGAGTCGCCAACGGGTTGGATCGGTGGGTCGCCGCTGGGGTCGTCCTCGACCACGGGCGCCGGGGCGGTAGTCGGGGCGGGCGGCAGCGGCGTTTGGGTGGGCGCGGGCCGGGGCGTCGGGAGCGGGGCTTCGGTCGGCGGAGGCGCGGTGTTGGTCGGCGGGACCGGGGTCCGCGTCGCGGTCGGGAGGGCGGTCGGGGTCGGCGGCACGCGCGTCGCCGTGGCCGGAACCGTCGCGGTCGGCGGCACCGCGGTGGCGGTCGCGGGCTGGGTGGTGGCGCTGACCGCCGGGGTCCTGGTCGGCAGGTTCAACGAGATGGAAAGCGCGGTCGGCTTCGGATCAGCGGCCAGCGCGACCGGGCGCGTCGCGGATCCGGAGCCACCGTTCGCTCCACCGTTGTCCCCGCCTCTCCCGGCGAGACCGCCCATGTTGGCCGCCAGCACCCCGGCCAAGGCCACCAGGGCCAACCCGAGGACCACCACCGGTGCCAACCACGGACGTTCCCGGCGGAGGCGGAGCGGGAGCGGCGGCGGCGGGGTGGCCTTGGCGCGCGGGCGGGTCTCCGGCGCCGCCGCTGTCTGGCGACTCGCCGGGACAAAGCGCGATCCTGCAACCGCCGGCCCGATCTGGGTCGCCTCGTCGCCAATGGCGGAAACGTGTGCCGTCGCTTGGTCGGCGCCGCGCTCGCCGAGGATCTCGGCCAGCCCGGTGTCCATCGCGGCGGCGGAGGCGAACCGGTCGCCCGGGTCCTTGGCCAGCGCCCGCAGGATGAGGCCGTCGACCTCCGGCGGCACGTTCGCCCACGGGGCGACCTCGTTCAGGGACGGCGGCGGTTTCTGGATGTGGGCCAGCATCACCGCCATCGGGTTCGCCGCCTCGAAGGGGGGCCGGCCGGTCAGGAGTTCGAACAGCACCGCGCCGACGGCATAGAGATCGGTCGCTTCCGACAGCACGCCCCCGCGCGCCTGCTCCGGCGCCATGTACGACGCGGTGCCGACCGTCGTGCCCTGGCGGGTCAGCGACCCGTCCTCGCGGGCCTGGGCGACGCCGAAGTCGGTCACGCGGGCGATGCCGTCGCGCCCAAGCAGCACGTTTTGGGGCTTGATGTCGCGGTGGATGATCCCGGCCGCGTGGATCGCGGTCAGGCCCCGCAGCACCTGGCGCACGATTCGGACGGCTTCTGGCCACGGCAGGGGACCATCGGTGACCAGCACCTGCTTCAGGTTCTGCCCAGGCACGTAGCGCATCGCGATGAAGAACGTGCCGTCGTCGTCGCCGTAGTCGTAGACATCGACCACGTTCGGGTGGGAGATCGAGGCGGCGACGCGGGCCTCGCGTTCGAACCGGGCGACGAACGTCCGATCGGCGGCGAAATTGGCGCGCAAGATCTTGAGCGCGACGACGCGGCCGAGGCGGATATCGCGCGCCCGGTAGGTGATCGAGAACGCGCCCTCGCCGATGGACCGATCGCGCTCGTAGCGCCCGCCGACGAGCGCGATCGGGCGCGCCGATGCCGCCGGCTCGGGGGTCGGGTCGCTGGCGCGGTCGTGGTTCCGGTGCGGGACCTCCACGCGGCGAACGTCTCCCTGGTGAGGTGATGCCCAGAATGGGTAGCGGGTCCGTTCCCGGTCCTACAACGCAGGAGGGGTGCCGACGGTTCCGCATGCGCGAGCAGAGTGGCCGACGGGTTGGCTTGATAGCCGACCCTGGGGAGGCATTATCCGATGGCTTGCCGCGCCTGCGCGATTTTGGCTCTGAAGACCGGACTGGCGGCGAGGATGGTTTCGGCTTCGGCCAACGACCGGCGCGCTTCCTCGGTCTGGCCCATGGCGCCCAGGGCGCGCCCCCGCAGATAGTGCGCGCGCCCATCGTCGGGGCGCCGGTCCAGCAGCGGATCGAGGGCGGCCAGGGCGGCGGTGGGATCGTTTCGGCCGAGCTGCGCTTCCGCCAGCAGCCGGGCCGCCTCGTCCGCCCGGAAGGGGTCGGCGACGGCGGACGACGCGGCAAGGACGGCCAGGTCCCATTGCCCGCGTTCGGCCGCGACGGCGGCCCGGGTCAGCGCCGTGTCCGTGGGCGAGGTGCCCCGAGCGTCGTCAGCCGCGGCCAGCGCCGCGTCGGCCGCCGCCGGGTCGCCGGACCATGCCAGGATCCTGGCCCGCAACAGCAGGAGCCGGGCATCGGCGGCAAGGGCGGTCAAGCGGTCCAGCTCCTCCAGCCCCCGATCCAGATCCGCCGGGTCGCCACGAAATTCGTACCGGGCGGCGAAGACGCGCGCCGCGAGCAGCGCGGCCTCGGCGCTGGTGGGATCGGCGGCGACCGCCCGGTTGGCGTCGTCGAGCGCGGCCTGGTAGGCGGCCGGGTCACCTCGTGCCCGTTCCAGGAGAACCGACGCCCGGCCGGCATAGGCGGCGCCGAGACCGGGATCGCGCGTCAACGCGGCGGTGTAATCGGCCTCGGCGCCGTCCAGGTCGCCAACCGCGAACCGGGACCTGGCCCGGTCGAGCAGCGCCGTGCCCGCTGGTTGGGGCGAGCCGGCAGCGGCGAAGACGGTCGCGGCGTCGACCGGGTGACCGGCCGCCAACAACGCCGAGCCGGTGGCGATCGGCCCGGCCGAGAGGGGCGGCGCGGCGGGCGTGGCCGCGAACGGGGTCCGGAGCGGAAACGGCGTCGGCGTGTTCGCCAGGTCTCGGTTGGTGGCCGCGTCGCAGGACGCCAGCGCCGCGGCGACCATCACCACCAACGCCAGGTTGGCGCCTTGGCGGGTGGTTCGCGCGGTGATGCTCCAAGCCATGTCGTCTCGCGGATCGCATCGCGTCGTCGGTGTCTCCCCAGACGGTACCCGGTGCGGCCCACCTGGGGCAAGGGTCCGCCGATCGGCGGGTGGCTCGTTGGTACACTGGACGGCACAACGGGTGAACGGGCAGCGACAGGAGCACGAGATGGACCAATCCAAGGACGCGGATCTCGATCGCCAAGGCGCCCGGTCGTCCCAATCGGTTTGGGAGCAAGCGGAAGCGGCGGACGGTCCACTCGGCCCCGAACCGTCGGCGACCGCGACGCCACCACCGTCGCCGCCCGGGGACGAGTTGAGCGACAAGCTGAAGCCGGTGGTGCTGGCGGCTGAGGACGCCGCGGCAAAGGCCGTGGTGCTGTCGACAAAGGGGTTGAACAAGCTCGGCGCGTTCTTGGAGCGACGACGGCGCAGCCGAAGCGACCAGGAGCACGGGCCGAACTGACCGGATCCGGCGCCCGACGTCCGCGCCCGGGCGACGGGCCGTTTGGCGCGCCCGTCTCGAGTGGCCGTTCACCTGACCGCGCTTGACGGTCGATCCCGGTGCCCCGTATCATCCCGGACGGAGAGGGACAACGCGCCGCTTCACGCCCCTGGGCCGCGCGATCAGCGGCGGCCTGGGTGTTGGTGGTGAGCGCCGGACACCTTTTGCGAACGCGATTGCCCCACGGTGGGGCGCTGGCACAACCCAACACGAGGAGCAACGCCGATGAACCCCATCGTTGCGTTTGTCCTCGGTGCGCTGCTCGCCGGAATCCTAGCCGCCGCCGCGATCTACTTCTTCCTCGAGAGGCGGGCCGATTCGCGCCTCCGCCAATCGCGGGCGGAGGCCGATCGGGTGTTGGCGGACGCGGAAACCCGGCGCCGGGACGCGGCGATCGAGGCGAAGGACGAAGCGATTCGCTTGCGCGGGGAGTTGGACAAGGAGCTGACCCAACGCCGCAAGGAGATCGAACGGATCGAGCAGCGGATCGAGCAAAAAGAAGAATCTATTGACCGCAAGTCGGCCGGTCTGGAGGATCGCGAGCAACGCGTCCGCAAGAAAGAGCAAGCGGTCGCCCAAGTCGAAGACGCTTGGGACCAGGAGAAGCAGCGCCAGCAGCGCGAACTCGACCAGGCGCGGAACAAGCAGGTTCAGGAGTTGGAACGGATCTCCGGCTTGTCGGCCGACGACGCCAAGCGCGAGCTGGTGACGGAGGTCGAGGTCGAGGCCCGGGCGATGGGCGCCCGTCGCCTGCGCGAGATCGAACTGGAAGTCAACGAGGAAGCGGACAAGCGGTCGCGCAAGATCCTGGCGACCACGATCCAGCGGATCGCCGCCGACTACGTGACCGAGACCACGGTCTCGGTGGTGCCCTTGCCCAGCGACGACATGAAAGGCAGGATCATCGGCCGCGAGGGCCGCAACATCCGCGCCTTGGAGCAGGCCACCGGCGTCGACCTGATCGTCGACGACACGCCGGAAGCGATCATGGTCTCCGGCTACGACCCGGTCCGCCGCGAAGTCGCTCGACGCGCCCTGGCCAAGCTGCTCCAGGACGGCCGGATCCACCCGGCGCGGATCGAAGAGATCGTCACCAAGTGCCGCCTCGAACTCGAAGAGGTGATGCGGGAAGAAGGCGAGAAGATCGCCTACGAGGCGAACGTGCCGGGGTTGCACCCGGACCTGATCAAGCTGCTCGGCCGGCTCAAGTTCCGCACCAGCTACGGCCAGAACGTGCTCGGCCATTCGCTGGAGGTGTCGATGATCGCCGCCGGGTTGGCGGCCGAACTCGGTGCCGACATCAACGTCAGCAAGACCGCCGGGTTGCTGCACGACATCGGAAAGGCCGTCGACCACGAGGTCGAAGGCCCGCACGCACTGATCGGCGCCGACATCGCCAAACGGCTCGGCCGCTCGCCGAAGATCGTCCACGCCATCGCCGCCCACCACGGCGAGGAAGAACCGGCCACGGTGGAGGCGTTCATCGTCGCCACCGCGGACGCGATCAGCGGCGCCCGCCCCGGCGCCCGGCGCGAGATGGTCGAGAATTACATCAAGCGCCTGGAAGCCCTCGAAGGGGTCGCCAACTCCTTCGAAGGCGTCGAGAAGAGTTTTGCGATCCAGGCCGGGCGCGAGGTCCGGATCCTGGTCCAGCCGCAGACCGTGGACGATCTCGGCGCGTCCCGGCTGGCGCGCGACGTGGTCAAAAAGATCGAGGAGAGCCTGGAGTATCCCGGCCAAATCAAGGTCACGGTGATCCGGGAAACGCGGGCCGTGGACTATGCTCGGTAGTTGCTCGATCACCGCGGTCAACCCGGCCAACTCGTGACCGAAGGCGAGACCGGCTCCGCGGCGGAAGCGATGCGGTTGCGTGTCCTCGCCGTCGGCGACGTGATCGGGGCGCCGGGGCGAAGCGGCCTGCGGCGCATCCTGCCGCGGTTGCGCGCCGAACTCGGCGTGGATTTGGTCATCGCCAACGGCGAGAACAGCGCCGGGGGACGCGGCATCTCGCTCAAGACGGCGACCGAACTGCGCGACGCCGGGGTGGACGCGATCACGACCGGCAACCACGTCTGGTCCCAACCCGACATCGAGCAAGTCCTGGCCGACGACGACCTCCGCGTCGTCCGCCCGCTCAACTTTCCCGGCGAGCCGCCGGGACGAGCGTCGGTGACGTTGACCGTGCGCGGTCACCCGATAACCGTGGTCAGCCTGATGGGACGGGTCTTCATGACCGCGCTCGACGATCCGTTCCGGGCGATGGACGCCTTTCTGCTCGATGGGGGGGCGGGAACGGACCCGCGCCCGCTCGTTGTCGTAGACTTCCACGCCGAGGCGACGTCCGAGAAGGTGGCCATGGGCTGGCACCTGGCCGGTCGCGTGGCGGCGGTTGTCGGCACGCACACCCACGTGCCGACCGCGGACGCCCGTGTGCTGCCGGGGGAGACCGGGTACGTGACCGATCTCGGGATGGTCGGCCCGGTCGACTCGATCATCGGCGCCCCGGTGGAGCAAGCGCTGCGCCGGTTCCTCACCCAGCGACCCGGGCGCTCCGGGGTCGCCGAAGGCCAGGTCACCTTCAACGCCGTGCTGCTCGAACTCGACGCCGCGCGCGGCACCTGCCGCGCCGTGCGCCGCATCGATCTGTTGGACACGAGCGCGCCGCCGGATCATCGGGCGCGTTCACAAGGGGGTTCCCGCGGATGAATCGGTTCTTCAGCAAACTCGATTTGCGCGACATCAAGATCGATCCGCAGGGAACGCGGTTCCCGCACGACGCCGACGAGCCCGAGCCGGGGACAGAGACGGCGATGGACCACGACCCGGCGCCGGCGTTCGCCGCGACCGGGAACGGTGGCACTCCGATCTCCACCGAAGAACCGATCGTCCCGGCCACCAACGGCGCGGCGGTCCTTGGCGACGGGCGGCCGACGGCATGGGAGGAGGGTCAGGCAACCGCCACGCCGGGTCTCGACGATCCGGCGGCGATTCACGGCGTCGGCAACGGCCACGTCGCCTCCACCCTATCGAACCCGGGCACCGGACCCGAGCGCAACGGCGAAGTGCTGAAGGTGTCCGCGCGGTCGCGCCCCAGCGCCGTCGCGGGGGCAATCGCCGGCGTGGTGCGCGATTCGGGCCGGGCCGAGGTCCAAGCGATCGGCGCCGGGGCCACCAATCAGGCGGTCAAGGCGGTCGCGATCGCCCGCGACTATTTGCGGGAGACCGGGATCGAGGCGGTCTGCCTGCCCGCGTTTATCGACATCACGATCGAGAACGAGGACCGGACCGCGATCTTGCTCGTCGTCGAACCCCGGTGATTCCGCGGGCGCCAACGTCCGGCGGGCCGAATCCCGTCGATCTCCACGCCCACACCACCGTCTCCGACGGGATGTTGGCTCCCGCCGCGTTGGTCCAGGAGGCCGCGCGGCGGGGACTGCGCGTGCTCGGGATCACCGACCACGACACGGTCGGCGGGTTGGACGAGGCCGAGACGGAAGCGGGGCGGCTCGGGCTGACGCTCGTGCCGGGGATCGAGCTGGGTAGCGATGGCGGCGGGACCGGGCACGAGATTCACGTCCTTGGCTACTTTGTCGAGCGGCGCGACCCGGGTTTCTTGGACGCGCTCGACGGGTTGGCGGCGCGCCGCCGGGAGCGGGTCGACCGGATTATCCAACGCCTGGCCGAGGTCGGGGCCCCGGTGGCGGCGGAGCGGGTGGCCGAGATCAGTGGCACCGGCTCGGTCGGTCGACCGCATGTGGCACGGGCGATGGTCGAGGCCGGTCACGTCCCGGATTTGCCGGCCGCGTTCGACCGCTTCCTCGCCTCTGGGCGCCCCGCCTACGTGCCGCGCCACCCGTTCTCGCCCGAGGACGCGGTTCGCCTCGTGCGCGATGCCGGAGGGGTGCCGGTGCTGGCCCACCCGCTGACCACCGGGGACGTCGAAGCCACCGTGGACCGGTTGGTCAAGGTCGGGTTGAAGGGCATGGAGGTCTACTACGGAGCCTACCCTCCCGAGACCCAAACCGCCCTGCGGGCGATCGCCGACGAGAAGGGTCTGGTACCCAGCGGTGGGAGCGACTTCCACGGCTGGGCCGGCAAGACCGGGCGCGATCTCGGCGGCCCCGCGGTGCCCGAGGACACCGCCGACCTGCTGTTTGCCGCGCGGGGATGAATCACCGCGCCTCGACGAACTCGCCGCCGATCCGGTAGGACCGACGAAGTAGGCGCCGCGCACGGCCCGACCAAGGCGTCGTGCTACACTCGGACCATACCCAGCGCGACTCCGCTCGGACTGTGGAATGGCGCCGTTGCCCAGTCTGGGATTCGTCATCATCGCCGGGCGTCGCTACCGTCCGCTGTCATGACCCGATCCGACGTCCCTGACTCCGCCGAGCGCGGAGGTCCGGGCCGCGGCGGGTGGAGAATGCCCGGCCATGGGCGGTCGTACGCCAACTCAGCCCCCTGGAGCGACTGCGCCTCGGCCGATGTCCGACGCCCTCCGTATCGGATTGCGGTTCGTCGGACTGGCGCTGGGGATCGTGCTCGGGTGGGGGACTGGCTCCCTGCTCTCCCTGTTGGGCGACCCGGAGAACCCGCGCGCGACGTTGTTCTTCATCGTCACCGCGGTCGGCGGGATCGGCTACGTGCTCGGGCCGCACTTGAGCCGGGCCATCTTCCGCAACCTGCACGGCGTCGTCCGGGCCGCCTCGCTGGTGGATCTGATCGCGGTCGCGGTCGGGGCGGGTTTCGGCGGGCTGCTCTCGGCGTTGCTGGCGGTGCCGTTGTCGCTGCTCCCCGATCCGCTCGGCCCGACGCTGCCGTTCGTGGTCGCGGTGCTGGTCACCGGCTTGGCGATCGTCGTCGCCTTGATCCGGAAGCGGGATCTGATCGCGCCGTGGGTGCGGAGCGTCGCGCCGTCTGAGCCCGCGGCGGCGCTGCCGACCGCTCCGGGTGACGCCCCGGTTCCGGAACCGAACGCGGTGCTGCTGGACACCAGCGTGATCATCGACGGGCGGATCGTCGACCTGTGGCGCACCGGTTTCCTCGACGCGCGCCTGCTGGTGCCCCGCTTCGTCCTTGAAGAAGTGCAACACGTCGCCGATTCGGAGGACCCGGTGCGGCGCGGGCGCGGTCGGCGCGGGTTGGAGATCCTGGAGCGGCTGCGCCGGGAGGCCCCAGACCAGATCGAGATCTTGGACGTGCCGTACGACCGCGCCCAGGCGCGCGACGTGGACGGCCATCTCGTCCGGCTCGCCATGGCACGCGGGATCCGGATCGTGACCAACGACCACAATTTGAACCGCGTGGCGTCGTTGCAAGGCGTGCGGGTCCTCAACCTCCACGAGCTGACCGCCGCGCTTCGCCCGCCGGTGCTGCCGGGGGAGGAACTGCACTTGAGGGTGGTCCAGGAAGGACGCGACGCCGGGCAAGGGGTGGGATTCTTGGACGATGGGACGTTGGTGGTCGTGGATGGCGGGCGGCCCCTGGTCGGCCGGGAAACCACGGTCACCGTGACCCGTTTGCACCAGACCGGCGCCGGGCGGATGATCTTCGCGGTGCCCAGCCCGGGCGTGCCGAGCCATGCCGGAGCCTGAGCATGGCTTCGCCGCCGTCGTGATCGTCGCCGCCGGGAGCGGGACCCGCTTCGGCGCGCCGGACAAGGTCCTGCTTCCGCTGAATGGTCAACCGGTGCTGGCGCATGCCCTCGACTCGGCCGAGGCGGCCGCGACGGTCCGGGACGCGGTCGTGGTGGTCGGGGACCACACCCGCGTCGCCGTCGAAACGCTGATCGGTGCCGGGCCGTGGACCAAGGTCCGGCGCGTGGTGGTCGGCGGGGCGCGGCGGCAGGACTCGGTCGTCCGGGGGGCGGCGGCGGTGGCGGGCGACGTGTCCATCGTCGTGGTCCACGACGGCGCCCGGCCGTTGGCTCCCGCGTCGCTGTTCGATGCCTGTGCACGGGCCGCGTGGGAGCGGGGGGCGGCGATCGCCGCCGTGCCGGTCGCGGATACCCTGAAACGGGTCGCCGGGGATCGGATCGCGGCGACGGTCTCGCGAGACGGACTTTGGGCCGCCCAAACCCCTCAGGCGTTCCGACGGGATGTCCTGGCCAGGGCGTTTGCCTTCGGGGATCGGGACCCGGCCGGGGTGACCGACGAGGCGGCCTTGGTCGAGGCCCTGGGGGAACCGGTGTTCGTGGTCGAAGGCCGGTTCGACAACCTCAAGATCACGCGGCAGGACGATCTGGCGCTCGCTCACGCGCTGCTGCAGCTCCGGGATCGTCGGCCGTGAGCGGACCAGCTCCGGTGCGGACGGGCATCGGCTACGACGCGCATCGGTTCGCCTCTGGGCGCCCGTTGGTGCTTGGCGGGGTGCGGATCGCGCACGAGCGCGGGTTGGACGGGCACTCGGACGCCGACGTGGTGCTGCACGCGATCGCCGACGCCGTCCTCGGCGCCGCCGCACTGGGGGACATCGGCCACCATTTCCCGCCGGGCGACCCCCGCTTCGCCGGCGCCGACCGCCGTGTGTTGGTGTCCGAGGCCGTGGCGCTGGTGGCGGCCGCGGGGTACCGGGTGTCCAACGTCGACGCGACCGTGATCGCCGAGGCGCCGAAACTGGCGCCGCACGTCGCGGCGATGCGACGCGAAATCGGGGCCTGCTTGGGCCTGGCACCGGACGCGGTCGGCGTCAAGGCGACCACCAACGAGGGGATGGGGTTTGTCGGCCGGGGCGAAGGCATCGCCGCGATCGCCGTCGCCACGCTGGCGCCGCTGGCGGCGGATCGGCCCTGATGCGCGTGTTGCTGCAGCGGGTGACGCGGGCGCGTGTCACCGTCGGCACCGTCACGGTTGGGGAGATTGGCCGCGGCTTGCTCCTGTTCGCCGGGGCGACCCACCACGACCGCCCGGAGGACGCCGACTTCCTGGCCGCCAAGGTCGCCAATCTCCGCGTGTTCGCCGATGACGCCCGGCAGATGAACCGGTCACTGCTCGACCTCCACCGCGCCGGGGAGCAAGTCGCGGTGATGGTGGTGTCGCAATTCACCTTGTACGCGGACGCGCGGAAGGGCCGCCGACCGAGCTTCGTCGGCGCCGCCCGGCCGGAGCGGGCCGAGCCGCTGGTGGCGCGGCTGGTGACCGCCCTGAGGGCGCTGGGGCCGGCGGTGGCGGACGGGAGCTTCGGGGCGAGGATGGCCGTCGAATCGGTCAATGACGGGCCGGTTACGCTCTGGTTGGACACCGCCGACCTGCGCCAGGCCGTACCGCCCACCGGCGGAAAATAGGACTTTTCGGCCGCAGCCGCACCGGACCCCCGCCCCTATACTCGACCTACCTCGGGAGCGCCAGGGAGCGGGTCAACGCGGCCCGTCGGTCCTCGGAGAAGGCGTCGTTGGGTCGTGGCCTCCAATCGGGCATTCCGCGCTCCCGTTGCCGGTCCTGCCCCAGGACCGGCCGATCGTGGAGGTTCTTCGACGTGATCCACTGCCGGCATTGCGGCACCACCAACGATCTGGCCCGGTCCACCTGCCGGGCCTGCGGCGGGACCCTTGCGGTCGAACGCGGCACGCGGCCGTGCCCCGCCTGCCAGGAGCTGACCGGCGATGGCACCGCCTTCTGTCACGCCTGCGGCGCGGTGGTGCTCGGCGCGGCCGATGCGCTCCACGACGAAAGCATCGGGATCCCGGGCTGGGCGGCCGCCGATCCATTGACGAACGGCAACGCCGAGGCGGCGCCGGGCGCGACGGTGGACGCCGACCCGCTCGGGATCGGTGATGACCTGGAGCTGCCGGACTGGCTCCTCCGGGCGGCGAACGAGACGCCGCCCGCCACAACCGGAACGGCGCCCACGACGACCGCGACGGGCTCCGATGTCGCCTTCGATCTTGGCCCCGGCTTCGTGGTCGCTGGGCGACAGCCGGAGCCGGCGTCGCCGGTCGATCGCGCACCGAGCTTCGACCCGGGCGACGATTTGGTGGTGGAGCCGGCGATGATCGCGACGCCGCTCGCTCCGCCGCGCCCGATACCGCTCGGCAATCTTGCCGAGGCGATGCCGAGCTGGCTGCGGGCGGCGCCCGAGCCGGTCGCCGAGGATCTCGTGGTGGAGCCCGTGGTCGCCACCGACCCGCCGGGGGACCCGACCAATACCCAGAGCTTTATCGGCGAAAGCGACCTGCCGGAATGGCTGCGCCAGCTCGCGACCGCCGCCGCGGCCAAGGCGGCGGCGGAGCGGGTCGCGGCGGACGATGTCCGGGCGGCGGCCACCGCACCGGAAGCCGTCCAACCGGCGCACGCCGCCGTGCTGGCCCAGTCCGACCGGACGGCCACCGCGGCGACGGGCGGGTGGCTTTCCCGCGCCGCGACCGCACCGACGCCGGACGGGATCGCGGGCGCGGGACCGAGCGGTGGACCGGGCGCGTCGCGGGGGTCCGCCTTCGCCGAGGTGGTGGCGCGCGATGCCGCGCCGTCGAATCACGTCCCGGCTGGCGGGCGCGCCGGGACCGCGTCGGCGAAACGGGAGAGCACACCGGCCGCGACACGACGGGCGATGCCGGACCGACGGGTGCTGTTGGCCCTGGTCGCGGTCGCGGTCGCGGTCGCGGTCGCGGCCGTGGTGGTGGTCCTCTTGGTCTTGACGGGAGCGTTCGGATAGGCCGTCACCGGCGATCCCGGTCCGCGTGGACCGGCCTTCGACGGTGACGGGCAACGATGGCAGAGGCGGGCATGGCGCACGGCGAAGGGGTATCCGTGGAATCGCTCGTCGTCGCGGATCTTGGGCGGGGATCCTCGCGGGCGTTTCTGCTGGAGTAGGTCGGCGGGGTGCTCCGGTTCGTCGCCAAGGCCGAGGGGCCGACGACCGCCACCGCGCCCGTCTCCGACGTGACCGTCGGTTGGCACGCCCTGCCCAAGCAGTTGGACTGGGACAGCGGGCGCCGGTTGACGTCGCGCGACGGTTTGCTGGTGCCGCAGCAGGAGCGCGGCGACGGCGTCGATGGGATGCTCGTCTGCGCGACCCTCGGCGAACCGATCCGGGTCGCCGTGTTGGAATCGTTGGCGACCGCGATCGGCGTGGCCGAGGTCGAGGCGGCGAAGCGATCCGACGCCCGGGTTGTCCAATTGGCGGCTCCGCAAGGCCGCAAAGACACCGGCTGGGCGCGGTGCTCGCGGTCAGCGTCGAGGTCATTGCATCGAACGGGTTCGAGCGATTGTGGTGTTTGGGCTTGCGGGGGGACGTGGGCGCGGGGGCAGATGGCGCGGGGCCGAAGGCCCGTGCTGAACCAACGAAGTGAGAACGGAACGGTCTTCGGATCTTCTATCGTTGTCGCTGCGGTTGCCAACGGGACCAATGCTCCCGTTCTTTCCCGGTGGAGCTCTGTCGGTTCAGCACGGGCCTTCGGCCCCAGGATTAAACCCGCGGGAGGCCCCCCAAGCGGTGGCGGTCGGGTCGCGGCCTCGGGTACAGTAGGGGCCTCGGTTGCGACGAATCGCCCCCGGCCCGTTCCTGGCCGTTCGTGGGGTCAGGAGCCAGGCATGAGCGCCATCTGCATCGTCGGCGGCAGCGGCTACGTCGGGTTGGGCTACGCCACGGCGTTGGCCGAACTCGGGCACGAGGTCGTGGCGCTGGATGTCGCCGCCGACCGCGTCGCGGCCTTGAACGAGGGCCACAGCCCGATCTTCGAGCCGGGGTTGGAAGAACTCCTCCGCCGCGGCTTGGGCTCCGGCCGGCTACGCTTCACGACCGACGCCGACGACGCGATCCCCGGCCGCGCCTTCGTCTTTCTCTGCGTCGGCACCCCGGCCTTGTCCAACGGCGAGACCGACATGCGCCAGGTGCGATCGGCGGCGATCACCATCGGCCAGCGGCTGCGCCCGAACCAGCGAACCATCGTCGTCAACAAGAGCACGATGCCGATCGGGTCGGCCGACCTGGTGACCCAGCTCTTGGCCGAGCACGTGCGGGACGGCGCCGAGGTGGCCGTGGTCGCCAATCCCGAATTCCTGCGCGAAGGCGCCGCGCTGCACGACATCTTCCACCCCGACCGGATCGTGCTCGGCGCCAGCGATCGGCAGGCGGCCGAAGCCGTCGCCGCGCTCTATGCCCCGCTCGGCGCCCCCGTCTTGATCACCGACCGGCGCTCGGCGGAGATGGTCAAGTACGCCGCCAACGCCTTTTTGGCGACCAAGATCTCGTTCATCAACGAGGTCGCTCAGGTCTGCGAGGCGCTGGGCGCCGACGTGCTTACCGTGGCCGAAGGCATCGGCGCCGACCCCCGGATCGGCCCGCGCTTCCTCCAGGCCGGGCTTGGCTTCGGCGGCTCCTGTTTCCCGAAGGACGTCGGCGCGTTGGCCCACATGGCCGACGCGGCCGGGTTGCACCCGCAGTTGCTGCGGGCGGTGCTCGACATCAACCTGGATCTGCGGCGGCGCTTCGTCGCCAAGGCAGAACGCTCGCTGGACGGCCTCGATGGGAGGACGATCGCGGTCTGGGGGTTGGCGTTCAAAGAGGACACCGACGACCTGCGTGAATCGCCGGCGTTGGACGTGATCGGCGGGCTCCTCGAACGGGGTGCCGTGGTCCGCGCCTACGACCCGGCGGCGATGGCGAAGGCGGCGCGACTGATGCCGGCGGTGACGATGGCCGCCGACCCCTACGCCGCCGCGGGCGGAGCGGACGCTATTCTGATCGTCACCCCGTGGAAGGAGTTCGCCGGGGTAGACTTCGGACGGATCGCCGGGGTCATGCGCGGCGATCTGATCCTCGACGGCCGGAATCTGCTCGACCCAGAAGCGGTCACCGGAGCGGGGTTGCGCTACGCGGGGGTCGGTCGTGGGCGCACCGGGGCCGTGCCCTCGGCGATCTTATCCGGTGCTCCGGTGGTGTCGCGCGATTGATCCCGCGGCGAAGGGGAGACCGATGCACAGCTTGGTCAGCGGGGGCGCCGGGTTCATCGGCAGCCACCTCGTCGACGCGCTGCTGGACGCCGGTGACCGCGTCACGGTGCTCGACAACATGGTGACCGGTAAGGTCGGCAACCTTGCCCACCGGATCGGGGACGGCGCGCTGACCGTTGTCGAGGCGGACATCGTCGCCCCGTTGCCGCGCCTCCCGGAACCGGTCGATCGGGTTTACCACCTGGCCAGCCCGGCCAGCCCGGTGGACTACGGTCGTCACCCGGTCGCGACGCTGATGGTCAACTCCGAGGGCACCCGCCGGTTGCTCGATCTGGCCGAACGCGACGGTGCGCGCTTCTTGCTCGCCTCGACTTCCGAGGTCTACGGCGATCCCCAGGTCCACCCGCAGCCGGAAACGTACTGGGGCAACGTTAACCCGGTCGGACCCCGCTCCTGCTACGACGAGGGCAAACGGTTCGCCGAAAGTTTGACCGTTTGGCGGGGGCGCGGCGGTCGACCGGACGTCCGCCTCGCCCGCATCTTCAACACCTACGGACCCCGCTCCAACCCCGGCGACGGTCGAGTGGTGCCCAACTTCTGCGTTCAGGCGCTGGCCGGCGACCCGTTGACGATCTACGGCGACGGACGCCAGACGCGCTCGCTCTGTTACGTCGACGACCTGGTGCGTGGGCTCGTGCTGCTGATGGAGACCGACGGCTTGGCCGGCGCGGTGGTCAATCTGGGCAGCGCCCAGGAAGTGACCGTCGCCGATCTGGCAAAGCGGATCGCGGCGGTGGCCGGGACGCCGGCGCGGGTGATCTATCAACCGCTGCCCGAGGAGGATCCGACCCGGCGTTGCCCGGACATCGCCAAGGCCGAACGGCTGCTGGGGTGGCAACCGACGGTGGAACTGGACGACGGGCTGGAGCGGACGCTCGCCTTCTTCCGCCTTGAGTTGGCGGGTCTGGCCACGGCGGTCCCCGCCTGGTAGGATCGCATCGGCCCGGTGACGCGAGGGCACCGTTCGTGTGCCGAACGGTGGCCACGGCGGGGTGGCCAACGATGTCACGGAAAACGACGCGAAAGGACGGGCAAATGCGAACCCGGAGGGTCGGGCGACTCGCGGCGGTGCCGGTCGTGCTGACGATGGTGCTGGCCGGGGCGCCGGGGTTCGGCGCGCCCCGTCCGGTGGCCGCGGCGTCGCGCTCCGTCCAGGCCTGGGTCGAGATCGGCAGCACCGCGCCCGCGGTCGGTTGCCTGGTCGACGTCAGCGTCGAGGTCCGCGAGGCGGGCAACGTGGTGCCCGGCACCGAGGCGTTGGTCGCGCTGGCGGTCGGCGGCGACATCTACGCCCTGGACCGTGCCATCACCGACGAGAGCGGGGTCGCGTTTCTGGCCCTGGATACCAGCGCCGCCGCGGAGGGCGGCGCCTGGCTGGATGTCGTCCTGGGCGGCGTCTACGTCGGCGGGATGCGGGTCTCGTTGACCGACGACGGGGCGTGCGGCGGCGCCAGCGCGATGGTCGCCGTCAACGGCACCGTGCCCGTCGTCGAGGCTGCCGTCTCGGCGACCATCGACGACGCTTCCGGCGAATCCGGAACGGAGACCGGCGCCGGGATGGTTCTCGGCGTGCCGACCTACGTCCAAGAGCGCAACCTGAGTTGCGAGTTCGCCGCCCTCTCGATCGCCACCGGCGCCCTCGGCGGCTGGATCTCGGAGTACGCCTTCGACGACGTGGTCGGCGAGTCAGACAACCCGCACTGGGGATTCCGCGGCGACATCCTCGGTTCCTGGGGAAACACGGACGACTACGGCGTCTACGCCGAGGCCCTGGCCCCGGCCCTCGCCGCCTACGGCTACGCCGGCGAAGTCTTTTACGGCGGAGACAACCCCTCCGCCCTGACCTCGCGCCTCGACCGTGGTCTGCCGACGCTGGTCTGGCTCGGGTACTGGGGCGACACCAGCTACATCGACTACACCGCCGATGGGACGGCCTTCGCGTTGGCGGCGGGCGAACACGTCGTTGTCGCCTACGGCTACGACGCGGGCGGGGTCTACGTTTCCGACCCGGCGATCGGCGACTATCGCTACTTCACCTGGGACCACTTCCTTTCGATGTGGAACGTGCTCGACGGCATGAGCCTCGCCGTCGGCAGGGCGTGAGGCACACCGGTTCGATTCGCCGCGCTCGACCTTGGGAGGCCGGCGGAGACCCGCCGGCCTTTGCCGTTTCGCCCGATCCGCGGCGGAAAGGGACCCGACACCGATGACCGACAGGAACACGGCGCCGGCCACGGACACCCAGCCCGATGATGCCCCCGGCGTGGCGCCGGGAGGCGGGGCCGCCGAGTTGGTGGACGCCGGCCGCGGGCGTGGCATCGGTCTCGTCTTCGACGACCGCTACCTGACCCACAACACCGGCTTGGGCCTGATCGAGGACACCGCCGGCTACCCCTTCGCCGACCCCGTGCCGCACGTCTCCGGACCCGGCTTGGTTGGGCGGGCCAAACACCTGATGGACCTCCACGGGGTTACCGATGTCGCGGAGCGCGTCGCCGCCTACGAGGCCGACGACGCGGCGCTGACCTCCTACCACGCCCAGGCGTACGTGGACCGCGTCGGCGCCCTCGGGACCACCGGCGGCGATACCGGCGACGGGGCGCCGATCGGACCGGGTGGGGACCGCGTGGCCCGGCTTGCCGCCGGCGGGGTGATGGCGGCCGTCGACGGCGTGATGACCGGACGCCTGCGCGCCGCGTACGCGCTGGTCCGGCCGCCGGGGCACCACGCCTTGAGCGACCGCGGAATGGGGTTCTGCGTCTTCAACAACGTCGCCGTGGCCGCCCGCCACGCCCAGCGCGCCTACGGCGCCGGCAAGATCCTGATCCTCGATTGGGACGTCCACCACGGCAACGGCACCCAGGACGCCTTTTTCGGCGACCCGACGGTGCTCTTCGTCTCCGTCCACCAGGACGATCTCTATCCGGTCGGCTCCGGCGCGGTGGATCAGGTCGGGACCGGACTCGGTGAGGGGTTAACGGTCAACGTGCCATTGCCCGCCGGAACCGGTCGCCGCGGCTACCTGGCGGCGTTCGAGCGGATCGTCCTCCCGATCGCCCGCCGGTTCGCGCCGGACCTGGTAATGGTCTCGGCCGGCCAGGACGCGAGCGTGCTCGATCCTTTGGGCCGGATGGCGCTGACGGTCGGGGACTATCGCGACCTGACGCGGCTGATGATGGGCGTCGCCGATGACGCGTGCGGGGGCAGACTCGTGATCGCCCAAGAGGGCGGCTACGCCGCGTCCTACGCCCCCTACTGCTCGGCGGCGATCGCCGAAACCCTGGTCGACCGGCCCGGATCGGTGCGCCCGGTCCCCGACCCCTACGGTTCGCGCGCCGCCACGATGCCCCCGGCGCGCGAACTCGGTTTGGACGCCGACCGCGCCCTTGACCGCGCGACGACGGTGCTGCGGCGCTACTGGTCGCTGTGATCGCCTCGCTCGGAAATGCGTCCGATGGGTGACCCATTTGCGGCGCTCGCCGAGTGGGTAATCGGGATCGTCGAGTCCGGCGGCTATCCCGGCGTCTTTTTCTTGATCGCCCTGGAGGAGCTGTTCCCGCCGATCCCATCCGAACTGATTCTGCCCCTCGCCGGATTCTTGGCCGGTCAAGGCAGGTTCGGGTTCGTCGGCGTCCTGGTCTCGGCGACGGCCGGTTCGACCACCGGCGCCCTCGTCCTCTACGGCGGCGCCCGGACCCTGGGCGAGGCGCGGGTCCGGCAGGTGGTCGAGCGCCACGGCCGGTTCGTGCTGCTGCGCGGCGAGGACGTCGACCGCGCCCACGGGTGGTTCGATCGCCACGGCCAGATGGCGGTCGTGCTTGGGCGGTGCGTTCCCGTGGTGCGGAGCTTGGTCGCCATCCCGGCCGGGTTGGAGCCGATGCCGGTCGCGCGGTTCGTCGCCTCGACCGTGGCCGGCAGCCTGATCTGGAACGGTTTCCTGATCGGTCTCGGCTGGTGGCTCGGCGACCGGTGGACGGTGGTCCAAGATTACGGCCGGTACCTGGAGATCGCGGCGCTGGCGGCGGTGGCGCTGACGGTTGGGCGGTGGATCCGCAAGCGGAAAGGGCGATCGTGACGATGGGCCGATGGGGTGTGCTGTTGGCGTCGCTGGCGGTCCTGCTCCAGCCATTGGCGGTCGCCGCCGGCACGTCCGACGGGATGCCGGTCACGCCGGCCGCCGGAGAATGCCGGGTCCGGCCGAAATCGTTGATCGCCATCCGCCGCCTGCTCGAGCCGGGGGTGCCCGGCACGCCATTGCCCGATCTTCCGGCGGCGCTGGCGACCGAGGCCGATCTGCCGCGAAGCCGGAAAGCCGACGCCGAAACGTTGGCCGCCCTGACCGCCGCCGCGCGGCAAATCACCGCCTGCCGCAACGCGGGCGATGCCCGGCGCTTCCTCGCCTTGACGACCGACGGCTACCTCCGCCGCTCCGTCGCCGATTTGTCCGCCGACGAGCTGACCGCGTTCCTGACCGCCCTCGCCGCGCCACCGGCGCCCCGCCCCGAGTCCGAGTGGACGACGCTCGTCGCCGTCCGCGACGCCCGGATTATGGGCCAGGACCGGGTCGGTGCCGTGGTCGAAACCGACGACCCGACCGACCCCGACGGCGACCACCCCGCGTTCGCGATCTTCGTCCAGGAACGGGATCGGTGGCTGCTCGACGCGACGATCGAGATTATCGGTTCGTAGGTCGCGCCCCTAAACGCGCGCGGCGTCGGCCACGTATCGCCCCAGCTGCTCCGCATCCAACGGCCCCAGGTGGACGGCGGCGACGATCCCGTCGGGGCGGACGAAGACGGTGGTCGGGTAGTTCGGGGCGATACCGAAGGCGCGCTCGACGGGCCCGTGGAGGGGGTCGGCGTCGCCGGTGTCGCGGCCGATCGGGTAGGTCAGCCCGAGCTCGCGGACGAAGTCGGCCACCGGTTGATCGCCGTCGGCGAAGCGGACGCCGACGCCGACCACGGCGACCGGCACCGTCTCCCCCCGATCGGTCTCGTGGAGGGATTGCAGGGCCGGTGCCTCGTCCTTGCAGGGCGCGCACCAGGACGCCCAGAAGTTGACGACGACGACCGAACCGCGCCGATCCGCCAGGCGCCAGGGCGTGCCGTCGAGCAACGTCAGCGCCACGTCCGGGGCCGGTTTGCCGACCAGGGCGGCCGGTTTGGCGTCTTCTGCCGGATCGCCGGTGCCGCGCTGGCGGATGCCGATCGCCAGCAGACCGATCACCAGGAGGGCGGCCAGGGCAAGCGGCGTGAAGCGGCCGTAGCGGCCGTAACCGATCCGGCCGTGGTCGTCCTCGCCCGGGTCGATGGCCTGCGACGGCGGGGCGTGGGACGGACGATCGAGCGGCGCGACGGGCTCTTCCTCGGTGGTCGGACGGCGCGACGGGTTGGCCACCGGTTAGGACAGCGCCGCGACCGCGGCGTCGGCCTTGGCGATCGCGTCGGCGGTGGCGCCGTCGAGCACCAGGAGGACGTTGCTGCCGGCGGCGAAGTGGGCCTTGGTCGGGTCGGCGACGACCGGCGTGCCGCGGGTGGTGAGGAGCGAGAACGCGTCTTGGTCCAGGGCACCGACCTCGTCTTCGCGGGCCGCGATGCTGGGAAAGACGAAGACGTAGCCGCGGGCGTCGCCGACGGTCAGCGCCTGGCCCGGCGGGCTGAGGTCGGGCGACTTGCCGTTCTGGCGAGCGATGTCGACCGTCAGGCCCTCGGCGCGGAGGGCCTCGATGACGTCGATCAGCTCGTTGTCGCCGGCCTGGGCCGTCGGGCGGGGGGGGCGTTCGGGAATGTCGGGTTGGCGCTGCTCCTGGACGTAGAGGTAGGCGATCGTCACCAACACCGCGGCGCAGGCGAGGAAAAACACGGACGAGAGCAGGCTGTTGCGCCGTTGCCGTCGTCGTCGCCGCTCGTCGTCCACTGGCCCCCGTCCGTCGTCGCGCCCAATGCCGGGGGGCGGAGCGTCCTTGCCACCCGGCGCCATCTTGGCCTGGGGGATGGTACGCGTTCCGGGGCCGAACGAAAAGGCGAGGGCGAGGGTTATCCCCCTTTCCCCCGGCCGGGGGAAAGGGGGTTGGGGGCGGCGAGGAGGGCGGGGGTCGTCGCCCGGGTGGGGCGTGTGCGACCATTGGTTGGAGGAGATGAGACGATTGTTCGCCCGGAGACCGCGCTTGGCCGCTCGACCCGCGCCGCCGCACCACCTCGATCCGAGGGCGAAGACCCTCTGGCGCTTGAACGCGCTGATGGAGTTCGCGGTGCTGCTGGCATTCGCCGCGGTCGCCGCCTGGGGCATGTACCGGCTCGACCTCGGCTGGGGGTGGTCGGTGATCCCGGTGGCGGGCGCGCTCCTGATCGGAACGATCACGGTCGGGCCGGTGCCGGGGTTGCGCTGGAGCCGGTGGCGGTACGAGATCGGCGAGCAGGAGGTGGACCTCCAGCACGGGTTGCTGACCGTGACCCGGACCTTGATCCCGATGACTCGGATCCAGCACGTCGACACCCGCCGCAGCCCGCTCCAGCGCCGCTACGGCCTGTCCAGCGTGATCCTCTACACCGCGGCCGGCGCGATCGAGGTCCCCGCCCTCGCCGACGACATCGCCGGCTCCGTCCGCGACCGGATCGCGGAGCTGGCGAACACGCGGGACGACTTGCTGTGACGGGAGACGAGGAGAGGCCTGAGGACTCGGGACTGCAAACTGAGTCGCTGGAGTCGTTTCCGTCTCAGTCCGCGGTCCGCAGTCCTCAGTCCTCTCCGTTCTTGTCCCCGGACCTCGCATCGCGTCGACTCCACCCGGCCTGGATCGCGATCGGGCTGGTGCGGTCGCTGCGGGCGTTCGCGCTGCCGCTGCTGATCTTCGTCGTCACCGGGCGGCAGAATTGGGACGCGGGGGTGCTGCTGATCGGCGCCGGGATCGGGCTGGTTGGGGTGGCGGCGCGGACGGCGTCGTGGTGGGTCTTTCGGTACGAAGTCGCCGGGGGGGAGTTGCGGGTCCGCTCCGGTCTGATCGCGCGGCAGGAGCGGACCGTGCCGCTGGAGCGGGTGCAGACGGTTGACACCGGCGAAAGCCCCCTGCAACGGGTGCTTGGGGTGGTCCAGGTCCGGATCGAGACGGCGGCCGGCGGAGGTCGCGGCAGCGACGTGACGCTGGAAGCGTTGACTCGAGACGACGCGGCGGCGCTGCGGCAGCGCCTGGCGGTGGGGCCGGCTGGTCGTTCCCCCGGCGGGTTGGAGGCGACGGTCCAAGGGGCGAACGAGAGGTCCGCTACAGACGCCGCCGTCCGTCCGCTGCCGGAGACCCAGGGCGAGTTGATCCGGGCGATCACGCCCGGCGCGCTCTTCGTCGCGGGGGCGACCTCCGGCCGTATCGGCCCGGCGATGGCGATTCTGTTCGGGGCCTACCAGTTCGTCGACGACCTGGTGCCGGAGTCGATCCTGGAGCGGTTGGCGATGTCGGCGCCGGGGTTCGGGCTGCGGGTGGTGCTGGTGGTGGCCGGGATCGTCGGGGTCGGATCGTGGTTGTTGGCGGTGGTCAGCACCGTCCTCACCTTTGGTGGGTTCGCGCTGCGGCGGGAGGGGGACCGGCTCCTGATCGCCTCCGGGCTGCTCGACCGCCGTCGGAGCACGATCCCGATCTCCCGGATCCAGGCGATCACGATCTCCGAGGGGATGCTGCGCCAGCCGTTTGGCCTGGCCGCGCTGCGGATCGAGAGCGCGGGCTATGCCACCGACAGCGCCGAGAGCGGGGTGCTGTTCCCGCTGCTGCGGCGGAGCGAGATCCCGGCCCTGCTGGCCGCGGCCTGCCCGGATTTTGCGGCCGATGCGGCGGTGGACGGCGCGGGGTTGAACCGGCTGCCGGTGCGCGCCCGGCGCCGCTATCTGCTGGCCGACGTCTGGCAACTGCTGATCCTGGCGGTGGTCGCGGTCGCGGTCCTGGTCCGGACCGGCTGGCTCGACTGGCGCTGGGGGCTGCTGCCGCTGGCACTGGCACCGCTGGCGGCGATGTACGGCTGGGTCGCGTTCCGCGACGCCGGGTGGATCGTCGACCCGGCGGAGCGCTTGATCGTCCGCACGCGGCAGGTGGCGCGCCAGACCGCGATCCTGCCCCGCCGCCGCCTGCAGCGGCGCGACGTGTCCCAGAACCCGCTCCAACGGCGGGCCGCACTGGCCACGTTGCGGGTGGCCGTCGCTTCCGGCGGCTCCGGCGGCCGGGTCGAACTGGCCCACCTCGACGAGGAGGTGGCGGGCCGCTTGCAGGCGGGGCTTGGACCTCGTCGGGCGGTGCCGGCACGAGATCAATCTCGGAGCGCGGTATCCCCAGCGACATCTGCCGCCGGTGGGCCGTAAGCCGTCGGGTTGAACCGGGATACGCGTGACACGCCCGGATTGGGCCGCCGTCACGACCGCCCCTTCCCGCCCCACAATTTAATCCTCTAACGTTCAGCGTCTGCCCAGCCCAAACCGCTCGCGACCTGTTTCGAGGGAGTGTCGTCCGGCGTTATTGGCCGGACCATCACCCTTAGCAAAAGCTCGCGTCGGCGACGATCACCACTCGGTGTCCGATTGGCGGAACCGCTCGAATTCGGCAACCATGGCCGCTTCGTTCTCCTGGTCGCCTTCGGCCGAGGTGCCCGGGCGGGGTTCGACCGGGCCGATCACCGTGTCGAGGCTTGGCGAACCCCAGCCGATTGCGGACCTCTGAATGATGAGCGCCTATCAGCGTGATGACGGCGCGGGCTTTCCCGTCGCTCACCCAGCCCGCACCAATCGGCCACCGTTTTGTGACAGATCGGACGAAGTTCCTTCGTACCTTCCCCCTAGAGTAGACACCAGAGACGAACGAGCCGCCGGACGAACCGAACGGCCCCGGGTCTCCCCAAACGGCGCGGCTCCACCGGGAACCGCGACGGCCGCGAGCAGAACCTCCCGCGGAGAAAGGCGCACCGCCATGACCGGCAACGTCCCGTTCCTGATCGAAGCCCAGGCCACGGCGCGCCGCGAGGCGATGCTCGCCGAAGCCGCCCGGATGCGCGTCCTCAACCGGACCGCAGCCCGCGTCCCCGGCGCCGTCCGCCGCTACGTCGGCGCGGTCCTGGTCGCCGCCGGCGAACGGGTTCACGGCCCGAGCGCCCCGCCGACCCTCCAGCCCGCCTGCTAGGACCCCTTCTGCCCTGGCCCACTCCCCGGCGCCGACCCGCCAGCCACGGATCGGTGCCGTCTCGGTTTCCCCCTCCCCCCTTCCCCCTTCGGGTGCCGGCCGCGCCGCCTTCAGCCAGGTTGGCGCGGCCGCCCCGAATCCCTCCCCGACCACAACCCAAGGCCCAGCGGGCGACCGGGGTTCTACCCGGTCGCCCGCTGGCGCGTTGTGACGGAGACGCGAAGACGGGTCGTCGAGAGGTCGGAAAGGTGGGTAGAAGTGGAGTTTCCGCGTCGTGCTGGCGACTGGCGACTGGCGGCTCCATACTTCCCGTCCACCCGTCTTCCCGCCTTCCCGCCTTCCCGCCTTCCCGTCTCCGTCGGAGGCGCCCAATGGCCCGCATCGTGGTCGTCGAGGACGAGCCGGAATTGGCGTAGCTGGTGGCGCGGACGCTGCGCGACGCGGGGCACCTCGTCGAGATCTTCGACGACGGGGAAGCGGCGCTGCGGCGCCTGCTCGGCGTGGCGCTGCCCGATCCGGACCTGATCGTGCTCGACCTGATGCTGCCGAAGGTGGATGGCCTCGAGATCTGCCGCCGCGTCCGCCAAACCAAGATCACCCCGATCCTGATGCTGACCGCCAAGGCGACCGAACTGGACAAAGTCCTCGGTCTCGGCCTTGGCGCCGACGACTACCTGACCAAACCGGTCGCCGTGCGTGAGCTCCAGGCCCGCGTCGGGGCTATCCTGCGCCGGGTCGAGATGATGCGCGTCGCTTCCCGCACGGCCACCGACGACTCGCCCCGCGCCGTCGTCCACGACCGGCTCGCGGTCGATCCGATCGGTCGGAGCACCACCTCCGACGGACGCGACGTGACCCTGACCGCCAAAGAGTTCGACCTCCTCTATCTGCTGGTCGCCAACCCGGGGCGGGTCTTTAGCCGAGACTACCTGCTCGAGCGCCTCTGGGACGACGACTACGGCGGGTTCGACCGCACCGTCGACACCCACATCCTGCGCCTGCGGCGCAAACTGGGCGGCCCTGGCTCGGTCGCCGACCGGATCGTCACCCTCTGGGGGGTTGGTTACAAGTACGTGCTACCATCGCCGGGTGGCGAGGACGCCCGATGACCCGCCTCGGTTCTGCCGTCCGCGCCTGCTGCGGCGCGCCGTTCAACCTCCTGCGGCGGCGGATCGGCGCCCAATTGGTCGCCGCCCACGTCCTGGTCGTGCTGCTGACGATCGTGGTCATCCAGGCGGCGGGCATTTTGTCCCTGCTCGGCTGGCTGCCGGACGTGATCCTCGGCGGCGAAAACGCGGTCACCGACTACTCGCTCGGCGAGAAGGCGCGTTCCCTCTCCTACCGGCTGCAAGTCGACGTGGTCGCCAATCGGCTCCGATCCGGCCCGACCGCGGTCGAGCGGGCGGCGTTGACCGGATTGATGCAGCGGGTCACCGCGACCGACCCGAACCAACCGGACGCCCTCAACCGCGTCGATAAGGCCCTTCTGACGGACCACCAGGGCACCATCATCGCCGCCTCCGACGACGACTGGGCCGTCCCGGGTCGCCGGATCGAGTCGGTGGACTTCGCCCCGGTGGCGATGGTGACGCGGCGGGCGATCGCCCGCGGTGGGAAGCGGGACGACCTCGGCGAAAGCTACGCGATCGACGTCGAGGACCGGGTCACCGTCGCCGCCCACGCGATCCAGACCGACGACGGCGCCGTGGCCGGGGTGGTCCTGCTCCAGAGCGTGCCCTACCGCCTGACCGCCGCGACGACCACCCGCGAGGTCGTCGCGGAGCTGCTGGAGGAGAACCTGCGGATCCTGCTCCTCTCGGCGGCGGGGGCGATCCTGGTCGCGGTCCCGGTCGGGATCTGGCGGGCGCGGGCGGTCGCGGTTCGCCTTTCCCGGCTCGCCGCCGCCGCCGACGCGATGGCCTCCGGCGACCGCTCGCGCCGGGTCGACGACCGCGGCGACGACGAGATCGGGCGCCTCAGCGAGCGGTTCAACGGCATGGCGGCGAGGCTCGCCGCCGCCGACCAGACCCGCCGCGACTTCGTCGCCAACGTCTCCCACGAGCTGCGGACCCCGGTCGCCGTGATTCAGGGCCACGCCGAACACCTGCTGGCCCGCCACCGACCGGCGCGGTCGCCGGTCGCGGTCGGCGCTGGCGGCGCGGGCGGCGGTTTGGGCGTCGACGCCGCCCCTGACCGCGACCTCGACCCCCATCCCGCGCGCGACGCCGAGAGCGACGCCGCGGTCGGCGTGATCCTCCGCGAAACGGTGACCCTCGGCCGCCTGATTGATGACCTATTCACCCTGGCCCGGTTGGAAGAAACGGCGTTGCCGTTGGAGATCGTCCCGGTCGGGGTGCCCGAAGTCGTCGCCGAGGCGGTGGCCGGGGTGCGCACCCCGGCCTGGACCCAGCGCCGGGTTTCGGTCACCTCGCTGGTCCCCGACCACCTGCCCCGCGCCTCGGCCGACCCGACGCGGCTTCGCCAGATCCTCAACAACCTGCTCTACAACGCGCTCCGCCACACCCCCGAGGGCGGCGTGATCGTCGTCGACGCCGCGCCGACGCCGGACGGCGCCGCGATCGCCGTCTCCGTGACCGACACCGGCGCCGGCATCCCGGCCGACGATCTGCCCCACGTCTTCGCCCGCTTCTACCGCGGCTCTCGGGGCGACCGCCGGGCCGAGGGGGCCGGACTCGGCCTGCACATCGTCCAGCAGTTGGTCGAGGCCCAAGGCGGGACCATCGCCGCCGAGAGCGCGCCCGGCCAGGGCGCAACGTTCCGGTTTACGTTGCCTCGGGCGGGGTAAGGCGACCGGCACCCCAACCGGGTTGAAAATCACCCCCTCCCACCGTTGGGTGAGGGACTTTGGCCGCCGCGCTATCCAAGTTCGTACCCCGGCGGCTCTCCGCTCCCCTCCTGCGTTGGGGGAAAGCGTCCGTCCGATCGAGGGGAAAGGGGTCCCGGCACGGCCCACGGGCCCGCGATGAAGCGCTCCCCGCGGTCGCCGACGCCGGTGTCCGTACGAGAAGTGGCACACGGTTTGCACTTCTTCTCCTCGACCGTTAGGATCACGCCCCCAGCGTCGCGACCGGGAATCGGAGCGAACGGGGCGGCAAACGCCGGGTGATCCGCGGGTATTGGCGCGTTCGCTGCTCGGGCGCGTCCGGGAACGAAAGGAGAACCTCGTGGACGAGCGAATCGGACGACGTGGTCGGTCGCTGCCCACCGGTGGGTCGTTGTCGCGCCGGAGATTGTTGCAGGGGGGCGCCGCGCTCGGCGGTGGCGCGCTGGCCTCGGCGCTCGTCGGACCGGGTCGAGGCTTTGTCCCCGGCGCCCGGGCCCAGGAGAGCGGGTTCACCGGCGAAGCCTCGATCACCTCCTGGGGCTACGGCGTCCAGGAGACCAATCCCCTCGCCTTCGCCCGCGTCAACGCCTTCAAAGAAGCGTTTCCCAACATCCAGCTCGAGGTGGTCGAGGAACTGACCGACGAGAAACTGCTGACCGGTGTCGCCTCAGGGAACGTGCCCGATTTGCTCTGGCTGGATCGCTTCACCACCGCCTCCTGGGCGTCCCGCGGCGTGCTCCTCTCCCTGGACGAGTTCGTCGAACGCGACGGCTACGACACCAGCAAGCACTACCAGGCGGCCCTCGACGAATCGACCTACGAGGGGCAGCTCTACGGCATCCCCGGCGGGATGGACGTCCAGGTCCTCTACGTCAACCTCGACGCCCTGGCCGAGATCGGGGTCGATCCGGCCACCATCGACACCGCCGACTGGGACCAGCTCGCCGACCTCGGCGCCAAGCTGGTGAAACGGAACGGCGACGTGGTCGAGCGCTGGGGTTTTGACCACAAGATCCAGGGCGGTTTCATCCACCTCTGGGCCGGGGCCAACGGCGGCGACTTTATCAGCGACGACGGCTCGGAGGTCACCTTCGACGACCCGAAGGTGGTCGAGGCCCTGGACTGGGGCGTCCGCGCTTACGACGCGCAGGGCGGCTTCCAGTCGTACGAGGCCGTCTCCAGCACCTGGGCCGGCGACGAGCAGTTCGCCCGCGGCCAGGTCGCGATGACGATGTACCAGAGCTGGATGCTCTCCGGCGTCCTGACTCGGATCAACGCCGACCTCAACTTCCAGGTCCTGCCGGTCAAACAGCGGACCGGCGACGGCAACTTCAGCATCGCCGGGGGGCGCTCCTGGTACATCCCGGCCAAGGCCAAGAACCCGGACGCGGCCTGGGAGTTCATCAAGTTCATGCACACCGACGAAACCTGGCTGATCGGCGCCAACGCGGTCAAGGCGGCGCGCCAGGAAGCCGGCCAAGCCTACACGCCGTCTCTGACCGGCTCCAAGACCGCCGACCAAGCCCAGATCGACCAGGTCTACGAAGCAATTGCCCCCAAGTTCGACGAGGCGATCGCGCTCTACCCGCAATTGCTGGAGCAGAGCCGACCGCGCGATATCTACACCTCCCCGGTCGGCAACGCGATCGACCAGGTGCTCGACGCCGAAGGCACCAAGCCCGCCCTGCGCAAAGAGAAGTCCGCCGAACAAGCCCTCCAAACCGCCGACCAGGCGGCGCAGGACGAGGTCGACAATTTTTAGGCGGTAGGCGGTAGGCGGTAGAGGGTAGTTCTGGTCTCGTCGTCGGTCGCTGGTGGTCGGAGCGCGATTCGTCGTTCCGGCCCCCGGCGAACGCCGACTGCCCACTCGGTCAGGGGGCACCACCATGGCGAACGCGACCTGGCCCGGCGATGTCTCGGCCCCCGCGCCGAAGCGACGGCGGATCTCCGACGAGACCCGGGCGGCGTGGTTGTCGGTCAGCCCGTGGCTGATCGGGTTCGTCGTGTTCACGGCGCTGCCGTTGGGTCTGTCGGCGTATTTCAGCTTCACCAAGTACGACATCTTGACCCCGCCGGAGTGGGTCGGCTTCGCCAACTACGACCGGCTGCTGACCGACGACCGCTTGTTCCCGATCGCGCTCCGCAACACGTTCATCTACGCGCTGATGCTGGTGCCGCTGGACGTCGGTACGGCGTTGGGCGCGGCGCTGTTGCTGAACAAGGCGCGTCAGATGCAGGGGTTCTTCCGCACCGTCTACTACTTGCCCTCGATCACGCCCGCCGTCGCCAACGCCTACCTCTGGATCCTGCTCCTCAATCCCAACGACGGATTGATCAACCGCTTTCTGCGCTTCTTGCACCTGCCGGCGCCGCAGTGGACGGTGGACGCGACCTGGGTCAAACCGACGATCGTGATGTCGCAGATCTGGCTCCTCGGCGGTTCGATGATCATTCTCCTCGCGGCCCTGAAGGGCGTGCCGCCCTCGCTCTACGAGGCGGCCAAGCTGGACGGCGCCGGACCGCTGCGCCGGTTCAAGGACGTCACCCTGCCGATGATCTCCGGCGTCCTCTTCTTCATCTCGACCGTGAGCACGATCGGCGCGATCAACGTCTTCACCCAGGGCTACGTGATGTTCGACAAGAACGGCGGACCCGAAAACTCTGCGCTGTTCGTGGTCATGTACCTCTACCGGCGCGCGTTCGGCAGCGGCGTGTTCCAGATCGGCTACGCCGCCGCGATCGCCTGGGTGCTCTTCTTCATCATCGTCGCGAT
>CADCWE010000088.1 GCA_902806325.1 uncultured Thermomicrobiales bacterium
GAGCGGCGCGTCAGCCACCAGTAGGCGAAGGCGAACAACGCGGCGGCTAGGCCGAGGAAGAGCGCCGTTTCGATCAGTTGGAACTGGCCGAAGCGGTCGGTCGGGTGATAGGACCGGAAGTACTGCAGGCCGTTGTCGACCAGGCACTGCCGGTACGCGGTCTCGGTGTTCTCGGCCTCGACGCTCGAACTACAGAGTCGGTTGACACCGTCCCAGGATATCCGGTCGCCGGTCGCGGTCAGCCAGGACTCGTCGAGGATCCATCGGTCCGCGAAGGCGAAGAACGCGCCGGGGTCGGCGGCGGCCGGATTCGTCTCCTCGATTGGGTGGTGGTACCGCTCGCGCAGGACGAAGGTGGTGGCGATGCGGGTGCCGATGAAGCCGATCGCCAGCAGGGCCAGGGTCGGGACCAGGCGCCGGACGACGACGGCCGCCGCCAACCCGAGGGCGAGCGCGAACAGGCCGTAGCCGAACAGCACCGCCGGCGCCAGGTCGAAGACGTCGCGGTCGAAGCTGCGCGCTTGGCCCCGCAGCAAGACCGACGCCCGCCACTCCGCCGCCGTCGCCGCCCAGACCGCCGCCACCAGGGCGGCGACGGCGGCGGCGAAGCCGAGGCGCGCCAGCGACCAGCGGCGGCGGGAGACGCTTTGGGTCCAGGCCAAGCGGTGGGTGCCGCGCTCCAGCTCCTGCAAGGTCGGGATCGCCAGCAGCGTCGCGACCGCCAGCGGTACGCCGTGCAGCAGCGTGGTCAGGTTGTCCCAGCGGCCGGAGAGGACGAAGTAGCGGTTCTGGCGTTCGTTGCAAAGGAGGGTTTCGGTGCCGGCGGCGCAAGCGTTCTGCGCGGCCTCGTAGGCCGAGTCGACGCTCTGGATCGCCAGGAACAGGATCGCGAGCAGACCGGCGAAGAGGGGGATCCCGATCGCCGCTTCGGTCCGGTGCAGGCGCCAGGTCAACCAGGTCATTGCGGGGTCTCCGTTGCGTGTTCGCGGCGCCCCATGTAGGCGAGCACGATCTCCTCGAAACCGGGGTCGCGGACGTCCCAGCGCGGGTCGTAGGCGTGGCCGTTCAGCCTGACGAGGAGCGAGGTCTGGCGGTCGGTGTGGGTGGCGTGGACGACGTGATGCACCCGCGCGATCTCCTCGATTTCCGCCCGCGGCCCGACCAGCAGCCGGTGCCCCTGCGCGAACGCATCCAGATCGCCGGCGAACTGGACCCGGGCGGCGTTGAGCATCACCACGTAGTCGCAGACGCGCTCCAACTCCCCCACCAGATGGGACGAGAGGAGGACCGTCATCCCCGCCTCCACGGTCGCGTCCATCAGGACTTGGAGGAACTCGCGCCGGGCGAGCGGATCGAGCGCGGCCACCGGCTCGTCGAGCAGGATCAGCTCCGGCCGTTTCGCCAACACGAGGACGAGCGCGACCTGTGCCTGCTGCCCGCCGGAGAGCTTGCCCACCTTCTGCTCGAGCGGGATATTCAGCCGCCCCAACCGTGTCCGCGCCAACCCGTCGTCCCACCGTGGGTTGAGCTTGGCCCCGAAGCGCAGCAGATCGGCGACGGTGAAGCCGCGGTAGAGCGGCCGGTCCTGGGCGACGAAGCCGATCCGGCTCAACGTCGCGGGGTCATCACCCGGCGCGGCCCCGAACACGCTCACCTCGCCCGCGGTCGGCCGCGAGAGACCGACCGCCAGGTTGAGGAGGGTGGTCTTGCCCGCCCCGTTTGGCCCGATCAAGGCGACGATCCGCCCGGCGGGGATCGCCAGCGAACAGTCTTGGAGCGCCCACGTCTTGCGATAGCGTTTGCCGAGGTCGCTCGTTGCCAGCGCGGTCGTCATGCCGCTCCTTCCTCCTGTTTCGTGCGCGCGATGGCTTGCTCGCGCAGCGTCGTCACCATCAGGGCGGCGATGCTTTCGTCGTCCATCCCGGCCGTCCAGGCCCGTTGCAGCCATTCGACAAGTTCCGCCCGCAACTCCCCGTGACCGGCCAGCGCGGGGCCGGCCAGGCTCTTGAGGACAAATGTGCCCTGACCCTGCCGCCCCGCGACGAGTCCCTCCATTTCGAGTTCACGGTACGCCTTGAGCACCGTGTTCGGGTTGATCGCCAGCGCCGCCACCACCTCGCGCACGGTCGGCAAGCGATCCCCCGGACGCAGCATCCCGAGCCGCAGTGCCTGCTTGACCTGGTGCACGACCTGCATGTAAGCGGCGACGCCGCTGCCCCCGTCGAGATGGAACTCGATCATTCCTCCTCCGTCGCCTCGGACATTGTCTTACTTATGTAGATATATACCATTATAGCGGTTGCCGTCAAGGGAGGAACGATGGGACGCGGATGCTGGATCGCGGGCCGGCGATCGGACCGAGCGCGGCGGGTGAAGGAGTGGGCCGACCGGGGTGGGTATCGAGAGAACCGTGGCCGAGCGCGAGCAGGACGCCGCGAGCCGGTCTCCGCGTTCGGGGTGCTGGGATTCGCCCCAGCGCCTCGTCTCCGTTTGGGTACCTGTCCCCGCCGGTCGAGGGACAGGGTGGAATGCGCCGCGGGGGCGTATGATTTGCCCATGGCGAGCTCGCAAGGTCGGACGGTCGCGGCGGTGCCGCTGCTGGAGACCAAGCTCTACATCCCCAAGTGGCGCCCCGGTCTGGTCTCGCGCCCGCGACTGATCGAGCGGCTGGATCGGGGAACCGAGCGTACGCTGACCCTCGTCTCCGCGCCGGCGGGGTTCGGCAAGACCACGCTGCTCGCGGAATGGTTGGCGGCGACTCCGGCCCGCAACCGGCCCGCGGCCTGGGTCTCGCTGGATCCGACCGACAACGACCCCGCGCTCTTTTGGGCCTACGCCCTCACCGCCCTGGGCAAGGTCTGGTCCGGGGTCGGTGAGGGCGCGCAGTCGTTGCTGCGTTCGCCCCAACCACCACCAATCGCGTCGATCTTGACGGCCCTGATCAACGATCTTTCCGCGATCGAGGGCAACGTCGCGCTCGTTCTCGACGACCTCCATGTGATCGACACCCAGCCGGTCCACGGCGGGATCGCCTTTCTCGTCGACCACCTGCCGCCGCAATTGCACCTGGTCATCGCCAGCCGCGCCGACCCGCCCTTGCCCCTGGCCCGCCTCCGCGGCCGCGGGGAACTGACCGAGTTGCGAGCGAGCGATCTGCGTTTTTCGACCGACGAAGCGGCCGCCTTCTTCATCGAGATGATGGGGTCGCCGCTGGCGGCGGACGACGTGGCGGCACTCGAGACGCGGACCGAAGGCTGGATCGCGGGGCTCCAGTTGGCGGCGCTCTCGATGCAGGGGCGCGCGGACGTGGAGGGGTTCATCCGGGCGTTCGCCGGCGACGACCGCTACATCGTGGGTTACCTGGTCGAAGAGGTGCTGCAGCGGCAGCCAGAACGGATCAGGAGCTTTTTGCTCCAGACCTCCATCCTCGACCGGTTGAGCGGACCGCTCTGCGACGCGGTCACCGCCCGGGATGACGGCAAAGTCGTGCTGGAGGCCCTTGAGCGCGACAACCTCTTTTCCGTTCCGCTGGACGACAAACGGCACTGGTATCGCTATCACCACCTCTTTGCCGACGTGCTCCGGGCGCACCTGGTGGAGGAACTGCCCGATCGCCTCCCGGTCCTGCATCGGCGCGCGGCGGCCTGGTTTGAGGCCCGCGGCATGGCGGCCGAGGCGATCGAGCACGCCCACAACGCGGGCGATCACCAGACGGTGGCCCGCCTCCTGGTCGCCAATGTCGAGGAGTTCCAGCGGATCGGCCGGTACGCGTCGATCACCCGCTGGGCGTCGTCGCTGCCCGATGGATTCGTGCGCCAACGACCCCGGTTGGCGCTCATCCACGCGGCGGCCGCGTTGGCGATCGAGTCCAACCTGGAGGCGGCCCGCCGGCTCACGTCCTGGGCGGAAGCGGCGATCGCGGTCATCGAGCAGGACGGGGGATTCGAGGCGTCGGACGACGTCGACGGAACCGTCATCGGACCGGAGGGCCTCGATGCCCTCAACGGCGAGGCGCTGGCGCTGCGACTCGCCCACTCGGCCCGGCATCTGCCGTCCGCGGAGGTGACGGCGATTGCGCGCCGGTCGCTCGCGCTGCTCCCGCCGGGGAAGGTCCGCCTGCGCGGCATGGTGCGCCTGATCGACGCCGGCGCCGGGAATCCGACGGAACTCAGCGACCTCGGATCGGCGCTGGCGGACCTGGAAGCGGGCGTCGAAGAAGCCCGCCGCGCCCAGGATCCGATGCTGCTCGCGTCCATGCTGAGCCACCGCGGGCAGATGGGCGTGGCCCTGGGCCGGTTGGACGAGGGGCTACGCTCGTTCGAAGAGGCGCTGGCGGTCGGGCAACGCGCGTCGCCCGAAGCCGGCTGGGTGATGTGCGGGCCCCACGCCTGGTTGGCCGAGGTGCTGCTGGAGCGCGGCGACCTGGCGGGCGCCATCGTTCACGCGGCCGAAGCGATCAAGTTCGCCGCCAAGTCGCCGACGAGGAGTTATGTCCTCTACGGGCGGACCGCCGCGGCCCAGGTGTTGCTGGCCGCGGGCGACGCCGGGGCGGCCCACGCGCAATTGGCGGAGGCCCAACAGTTCGCCCGGGGTACCACCCGATTCCGGTACGCGTCGTTCCTCTCCTCGGTCGAGATCGCGTTCTATTGCCGGACGGGCGACCTCGACGCGGCGGCGGCCGTCGCCCGGAATCGGGGTCTCTCCCCGAACCTGGAGATCGATCACGCCAACGAGGAGGAGATGACCGCTTACGCGCGCTTCCTGATCACCCGCGGGGATGGGCACGACGCGGGGCGCGTGCTCTCGCGGGTGCTCCTCGCCGCGCGGGCCGGCGGGCGGGTGCGGCACGAGATCCACGCCCTCGCGCTCCAGGCGCTGGCGTATGAGCGGCTGGGCAAGCGGTCGCTCGCCCTCGCGTCGTTGGGACGGGCGACCATGCTCGGCGAGCCGGGGCGCTTCTGCCGGACGTTCACCGGCGAAGGCCCGGTCGCGACTGGGCTCGTGGCGGTGCTGGCGGATGCCGTCGGGCGCGGTCGCGGCCCGGCGGAGACCGGCTCGTCGTCCTACCTCGCCTCCCTGCTGCGGGGGGCGGGGATCGCGCCGGAACCCCCATCGCCCCGGCCGGCGGCGGCCGATCTGGCCGAGCCGCTAACGGCCCGCGAAATCGAGGTCCTGCGCCTGATCGCGGCGGGCCTGCGGAACCAGGAGATCGCCGACCGGCTCTTCGTCAGCCTGCCCACCGTCAAGCGCCACGTCGCGAACGCCTACGCCAAGCTGGGCGTCGGGCACCGCACCGAAGCGATCGCCCGAGCCAACGCGCTGGACCTGCTGTAAGGCGTTCGCCGTCAGCGCGATCACCGACCACGGACCGGGCGTCGTTCGACGCCGCCTCTTGACACTGGCCTCGAAGATCCCCCGCCTGCTCCATCACGATCGAACTGCACCCCCGAACTGCACCCCCGGCTGCACCTTTTGGCCGATCCGATGGTCGGCCATTGTCCCTAGATTGTGTCTAGGACGATGGCCGATTCGCCAAGCGGGGGCTGGGGGAAGCAATGGACGATCGCTATCGGATCCGCGTGGCCGGGCACCTCGACGACCGCTGGTCGGACTGGCTCGGGGGCCTGGTCGTCCAGCGCCAAGACGACGGCACGACCGTGCTGTCCGGTCCGATCGTCGACCAGGCGGCGCTGCATGGCGTGATCGCCCGCATCCGCGACCTCGGCCTGCCGCTGCTGGCGATGGATCGGGTGGCCGACGTGGACGGCGGTTCGGCCCGGACCGCCCATCACCCCCGCGCCGGTCCGGGCGAAGCCCGGGAACGATTGAGCAGCGGAACACCGCGACGCAACGGCAGCGAATCGGCAACCAACCAATCACCGCGATCGAAGGAGACCGACGATGCCACGCACCTTTTCCACGGCGACCCTGGCCCGCGTCACCGCCCGCCACCCCTGGCGGACCGTCGCCGCCTGGGTCGTCCTCCTCGTCCTCGCCGTCGCGGTCCAGGGGGTCTTCCCGGCCAACACGACGACCGACGTCGGCCTCCTGAACAACCCGGAGGCGCAGCGGGGCTGGGCCCTGCTGGCGGCGCACGGCATCCGCGACGAGCGCCGCGGCGCCGAGACCATCATCGTGCGGTCGGCGACCACGACGGTCGACGACCCCGCGTTCCGGGCGACCGTGCAGCGTGCCACCGACGCCTTCCGCGCGGACACGGACGTGGTCGCCGGCGTCGTCAACTACTACGAGCTCAGCGCCCAGGACCCGGCGGCGGCCGGCGCCCTCGTCTCCGCCGACCGCAGGACCACGATCATCCCGGTCACCCTCGCCGGATCGCTCGACGACGCGGTCGAGCACGGCACGAACATCCTGGCGCTCATCCGCGCGCAGCAGGAGGCCGCCCCCGGCTTCACCGTCCTCACCGTCGGCGACGGCAGCCTCAACGAGGAGGTCAACTCGCTGGCCGAGGCCGACATCGCCAGCGGCGAGCGCATCGGCGCCTCCGTCGCCTTCGTCATCCTGATCCTGCTCTTCGGCGCCCTCGTCGCCGCCTTCGTGCCGCTGATCCTGGCGATCCTCTCGATCGTCATCGCCCTCGGCCTGGCCGCCGTCGTCAGCCAGGTCAACGAGCTGACGCTCGCCACGAGCGCCATCGTCCCGATGATCGGCCTGGCGGTCGGCGTCGACTACGCGCTGTTCGTCGTCGAGCGCTATCGCGAGGAACGGCGGCGGGGTGCGGCCAAGCTGGAGGCGATCGAGATCGCCGGCGGCACCGCCAGCCGGGCCGTGCTCTTCTCCGGCATCACCGTGGTCCTGGCCCTGGCCGGGATGTTCATCGCCCCCACCAACGACTTCCGCTCGCTCAGCATCGGGGCGATCCTGGTCGTCGTCGCCGCGGTGGTCGCCACCCTGACCCTGATCCCGGCCGTCATCGCCCTGCTCGGCGACAAGCTCGACTGGCCGCGCCGCCGCAAGTACGATGCGGCGACGGG